>JAOUDT010000028.1 GCA_029859145.1 Dehalococcoidia bacterium | reverse complement strand
TACGTCCAAGGGCTCTTTGCCTACACGGGTGAGGTGTCTGCAGACGCTCGTAATGCTGCAAAGGGCTTCAAGCCTTCCATCAAGTTCAAGAAGTTCTGACCATTTCAGCCTTGTTATATAGACTCACTTGGTCTATGAGAAATAGACACGATGAGCAGGTGCGTTGACTGCGGAGAATGAAGCTGTGGGAGCACGGAGAAACAAGTCGAAGAGCTTCTGAGGGGCAGGGTGAGGCTGGAAGACGCCAAAAGGGGGCACTATGGAAGGTCTTCTTATCATCATCGGAATACTAGCTGGCATCACGCTCATTTCCGCTCTTATTCACAAGATATCTGACCTCCGAGGCAAAGCCAAGAAGTATGTCGAGTTGAAGCCAAGGTTAGACAATCTAGACAAATATAAGGGTGAACTGGAATCGAAAGAGTCGGAACTGAAGCGTAAGCAAAAGGACTGGGAAACAGAAGTCCAATCTGATATTCACGCAATCGAGACTCTGGTGAAAGAGAAAACTGAAGGTTTTCCTTGGCTAGCCAAGGCGTATGCCGATTATGCATATCTTAAGGACTTAAATAAAGCCAGTCATCTTCAACATAAGTCACACCCTGCGCCAAAGGCTGCTGAGCAAGTTAGGCAGGTCGCTTCTCAGCGTAGGGTTGCAGAAAGACTCTACCGAGTCCTCAAGTACAAGCTCGAATACTATGAGAATCTCTTCCCCTGGCTCATCGATTTTACGGGCGAAGACATCGATGACCTAATAAGGCAAATCATGGAGAGAAAAGAGAAAGGCAAAGAAGAGCCCCATGAGTTGGAAGACCCTGTGAAGAGATGGCTGACACAATCTGAGTACAGCCAATTACCAGTTGCAGAGAGGAATCAACGAGCACTTGACCGTTATTGGCGGAAACCAAAAACGAAGTGGGAGATCGGACGGGATTACGAGCGTTACATTGGTTACCTTTATGAGTCAAAGGGCTATGGCGTCTACTACCAAGGCATTGTTGAGGGACTTGCTGATTTAGGGCGAGATTTGGTATGCGTCAAAGATAAGAGAGTGGAAGTTGTCCAGTGCAAGTGTTGGTCTCAAGAGAAACGGATACATGAAAAGCATATCTTTCAGTTGTTGGGCACCGTCATAGCCTATCGAATAGACCATCCAGCAATGCAGGTCATTCCTTGGTTCATAACTTCGACAACATTGTCAGACAGGGCAAGGCAATTTGCAGGGGCGTTGGATATTAAGTTGACTGAGAACCATCCTCTTGGGCGTTACCCTTCCATAAAGTGCAATATCTCCCGAAGGGACGGAACAAAGATTTATCATCTTCCTTTTGACCAACAATACGATAGAACACTCATTGAAGAAGAGAGGAATGAGCGTTATGTGGAGACGGTCAAAGAGACGGAAGAGTTAGGGTTCAGGCGAGCTTTTAGGTGGCATGGTAGTGCGGATAGCACAACTTTGACTTAGACTCCGTTTTCCCAAAAGCTAGCCAAACTCGCCTGTGGTATGATTAGGATTACGATGTATGCCTTTGATGGTGAGTAGAGCTGAAGCAGATTTAAGGAGCAAACGATGGCAGAGTTTCTGAACAAGGACAAAGCATATGCCGAAATTGTATCAATAATAGAGGGGGCTAGTAATGAAGTTGTCTTGATAACTCCCTATATCAAAATGGCAGACGATTTGTTTGCCCGACTGAAGTATAAAGATGGGAAGGGTATGAAGACAGTAGTGGTTTGCAGAGGAAAGGAGTTGGCATCTGAAGAGAGGTCCAAGCTCAAACAGCTAAGGCATCTGGAACTCCGATTTGATGAGAACCTGCATGCAAAGTGTTTCTACAATGAATATGCAATGGTAATCACATCTTTGAACCTACATGAACACTCACAGCAATATAACAGGGAGATGGGGGTTCTCTTGCACTTGGCTGAAGATGAATCAGTTTTGAAAGAAGCACTTCGTGAAGCAGAGTACATAGTTACCAGTGCCAGAAAGGACAGTACAGTCAAGGGTATCTTTGAGGCGATAGGCAAAGAGGCAAAGTCACTGGTCGACTCGCAGACTGAAGATAGACCTAGAAAAACGAGAGGTTACAGAAGCACTAGTGAGCCAGGTTTCTGCATTCGGTGTGGTAAACGCATAGACCATAATGTAGATGCACCGCACTGTCTGGACTGTTACAAGGTATGGAAGAGACACGGGAACCCTGAGTACAAAGAGAGATATTGTCACTCCTGCGGGAAGTTGAAAGAAGGAATAACAAAAGCCAAACCTCGGTGTTCCACCTGTTGTGGAAGATAATCAACTTAACAGTACTCCAGATTGCTGGTGATAACAACAGCGGATTTCAGAATTGGCTGGATTTTTCTACGAGCCAACCATATCCCTGGCTAGGCGTAGGTAGCAGCAATTTCCCCAGGGTATCCCCCGTTGCCTTGTCAACAATTTAGCTTTGAAGCCTTACCTACCAACCAAATGTTGCCCCAGTAGACGTATTCCCTCTGCTACTGACCAAGGGTATGATTCTATTGAGACGAGGTAGAAGTGAAGAGGCTGGTTACTTTAATCACCCCTGCAATCCTAATATCTTCGCTGCGTTTTTGCCTAGAATTCTCTCTTTGAAGCCTTGACTTATAGGTAATTTTTGCACGGCTGCAGCCGCTTCTTTCGGAGTCTGCCCCGCTGGATAGTCACTCCCAAACAGTATTTTATTCGATACCGTCTTCTCTAACAGACTCCATGGAACCATATCTACATAAAATGGATTTAACGGCCAAAAGGAGATGTCAGCAAACACATTGGCATGATGGACTAGCATGTTTATGGCATCCATATACTGCCATCCACCTAAGTGAGCGCATATTATCTTTAGGTCTGGGAAATCAAAAGCAACATCATCAATCATCAATGGATGAACATATTTGACTCTACATCCTTTAATAATCACCGACCCTGTGTGAACCAGAATTGGGATACCGAGTTCCTCAGCTTTCTTATAGCATGGGTAGAATGCTTTATCATTGATATCCAATTCAAGTGTCGACGGGACGCTTTTGATACCTGAGAATCCGAGGTTTTCTACGGCATATTCAATCTCCTGTACGGCTTGTGCCCCGTTGTTTGGGTCGAAGCCTGCGAAGCCGATGAACCTGTCTGGATAAGCTTCCAACAATTTTGCCACGCCTTCGTTCATTGGTCTTACAGGTACACCTTTTATTGCCGGGTTTACCAGTGTGATTTTGTCGATTTTTGCTTCATCCATTTGGCTAACAAACTCTGGCAACGGTAACATGACATGGTCCCTTTGGTAGTAGTACCGGGATGTCAGGCCTAACGCTATAGGAAAGTGTTGGGGATTGGCTACAATATCGAGTTTTCTGGTCTCAAGTTGAGATGGAATGTTTCCTGGTTGTGGTTCCAAGAATTGTGGATGGACATGAACATCAATGATCATTGACCTACCCTCCTCAGATAATTGTACCACTTTTCGAGTTAGTCCTAAGACCGCGAGGTGGCTCTTACTTGGCCCAGTTCTTGTGGGATAAAGGTTATGAAGTCCGTTGCATTGACCAAGTTCATGTTGAACCTCCGCCCCCATAATCCCACAAACTATCCTCAGACTTCATGGTCTTGGCCTGCCTATGAAGTTGAAGGGCATCATCAGAGGTAGGTGATTTCGAGTATTGTTCAACCATTGCAGTAGTCTCCCAGCCACCCAAAGCTGGGACCACCCTAGCAGATAGTCCTGATTTAACTTGGTGAGTGTATATCGGTAGAACTCAATTGTTCTCTTGCTCAAGCCTTCAGGACGGAAAGAGATGAACTTATCTAGGAGCTGGGTCGTGAACTTTTTGGCTTTGGGATTGGTGGAGCTGATGGGATTCGAACCCACTACCTTCTGACTGCCAGTCAGACGCTCTCCCGATTGAGCTACAGCCCCGTGTGATTCAAGAATATAACAAAACAGCTTGCGAAACTCAAGTTAAGGAAGCGGGTCACTGCAGCATAGCCACATAACTATTTACAGGCACCCCAAGCGAGTCAGCCACTGGTTGGCACTTGGCCTTGAGGCAATAGAAGAATCTCCCTTCAGGGAACAGCTCAGATAAAGCCTCGTAATGTCCCATCCCCTTGGCAAATATAAGATCTGCTGACTCAAATTCTCGTTTGAACTGAGCTGAAGCCAGAGCAAAGACTACTCCCGGTGAAGCTACGCCCGTGCTCATGACTCTTCCAAACTCAGCCTCCAGGCCAGACCTACCGACATCTTCCAGCGTCAAATCGTTCTGAACTGGCGATGGCTTAACTACGTAAAGAACCTGGGCGGATTGCTTCATCCACTTGACGAGGGGCAAATCGAAGTAGAGTTCCCCGGCATTGTCTGCCAGATATAAGACTTTTGAGGCACTCCTTAGCTTTTCTTCAAGACGCTCCGAATCATCTACAACAAAGCTCACAGGTTTCCTGATGTCATCTCCGGTCGAGCCGAGATCCTTAAAGAAATCAAGAGCATTCGCTGCCGCGGCCAGTTGAAGACGAGCCTGAAGATCATCCCTATCTTGATAATCTAGCTGAAGGTACAATTCCCTGGCGAGCCTCATCTCCCTTTCCTTCATTGTCCGATAAGGATCAGGATTGTGAGTCACTTCTCTTACTAGCTTGTGAATCCTGGCGGCAATCACCAGAGATATTTGGTCATAAGAAAACTCATGGTCCAATATCTTCATCGCTTCCCCGATTGCCTTTTGCTTCAGCCGAACATCGTCCGTGGCCAGCTCTGCAGCCTGCTCTATTAATCGGCGCAGGCATTCGTAGCAACCTGGTGCCAGTTTCATTCCAGTCAACCTAGCTCAAGTTTGAGCAGCTTGTGCCGCTGTATTATAATGGCATTAGCTATGTTTGAGAAACTGGAATTAATTCAAAGACGCTATGACGAACTGAGCCAGCTTCTGGCTCAAGTGGAGATAGCTACCGACCCCAAGCGGCTTCAGGAGTTGAGCAAGGAGAGGGCCGGTCTTGAAGACATTATCGGCATGTACCAGGAGTACAAAACCAGGGGCAAAGAACTGGGTGAACTCGAAGCGCTGCTCAATGCCCATGGTGAGGCGGAGATGACAGCCTTGGTCAAGGAAGAAGTGGGCAAGCTCAAAGAACGGCAAGAGCAGCTTGTTGGCAAACTCAAGCTTGCCCTGATGCCCAAAGACCCTAATGATGATATGGACGTCATTGTGGAGATAAGGGCTGGCACCGGCGGTGAGGAGGCGAGCCTTTTCGCCGGAGACCTATTCCGCATGTATAGCCGATATGCGCAGGCAAAAGGCTGGCAGGTGGAGGTCATTGACAGCAATCAAAGCGAAAGAGGGGGGTTCAAGGAGCTGATATTTGAAATCAGAGGCAAGGGCGCTTTCAGCCGCTTCAAGCACGAGCGAGGTGTTCACCGAGTGCAAAGGGTGCCGGTCACCGAAGCTTCGGGACGAATTCACACTTCGACGACCACGGTGGCGGTCCTGCCTGAGGCGGAAGAAGTCGAGCTCAACATCGGTCCTGACGACATCAAGATGGAGTTCTTCCACAGCCGGGGCGCAGGCGGGCAGAATGTGAATAAAGTAACTACGGCGGTCCGGCTAACACACTTACCCACCGGCATAATGGCTTCCTGTCAGGATGAAAGGTCTCAGATAAGGAACAGGATGAAGGCCATGGCGGTACTTCGAGCCAGGCTGCTGGACCATGAGCAAAGGAAGCAATCCGAAAGTATAGGCAAGGAACGGCGGATGCAGGTAGGCAGCGGTCAGCGGGCAGAGAAGATTCGCACCTACAATTTTCCCCAGAACAGGGTCACCGACCACCGGGTCGATCTGAGTTTTCACAACCTTCAGCAGATTCTGGACGGAGACCTGGATGAAATCATTGAAGCCCTGATCAGTAAAGAGCAGGTGGAACAACTGGAAGCGGCCGTTACGTGATTCTAGGCGAAGCTTTACAATCAGTCACCCAAACATTACGCAGAGCGAGAATTGCTGATGCCTCTGTTGAGGCTGAGGTCTTGCTCGGGCACGTCTTAGGAATGTCCAAAACAGGGCTTTACACAGAGCCAGAAAGGAGCCTAACTTCAGCGGAAAGTGAGCGTCTACGCAATCTTGTGCGGCGGCGCCTTGACCGAGAACCCACCGCTTATATTCTAGGGCACTGCGAGTTCTACGGAATCGACTTTTACATTGATTCTCGCGCTCTTATCCCCAGACCGGAAACAGAATTGCTCGTGGAAGAGGCCGTAGACCTTGGCCAGCGTATTTCCCACCAGGGAGTGCAGACTGCCATAGCCGACGTCGGCACAGGTTGCGGAGCTGTTGCCATCAGCCTGGCCTTAGCTTTGCCCCAGGCCAGAATCTATGCCACCGATATTTCACCTTCAGCTCTGCAGGTAGCCGAAGTAAATTGCTGTCGCCACGGCGTTAGCGGCCGGGTGGAACTTCTGCAAGGTAATCTGCTTGAACCATTGCCTCAAGCCGTGGACGTGATAGTAGCCAACCTACCCTATGTCAAAGACTGTGAATTTGTAGATTTGAGCCCGGAGATAAGGGAATACGAGCCAACGCTAGCACTGGCCGGCGGTAGAGATGGCCTAGACAAGATACGGGAGATGTTCGACCAGATGGGTGGGAAATGGGGTGCCCACCTCGGTGAGAGACCGGCGTATCTCCTCTTGGAAATAGGCCAGGGACAGGGTGAAATCGTGACCTCGCTGGTGAATGACCATTTCTGGTGGGCCAGTATCGAGTTGATCTCCGACCTGGGCGGTATCGAAAGGGTAGTAAAGGTCGGGTTACGGCCACAAAGTCAGTTCTGAGAAAGTAAGATGATGGAAGAAGTGGAACACCTGGCTCAGCTCATTATACAGCGCCAGAGGGTGGTAGTGTTCACCGGGGCTGGAATAAGCACGGAGTCGGGCATCCCCGATTTTCGCAGCCCGGGAGGAATCTGGAGCAGATATGACCCTGAGGACTTCACCATTCAGAAGTTCCTCAGCGGCCCGGCCGCTCGCAGGACTATCTGGAAGATGTCCCTCGAAGGCGGGCTACTCACTGAAGCTAAGCCAAATCTCGCTCACTATGCCATCGCTGACCTTTACCAGCTGGGCAAACTAGACTGCGTCATCACTCAGAATATCGACAACCTGCACCAGAAAGCCGGGGTCCCTGAAGACAAGGTATTTGAGCTTCACGGTAATATGGGATGGGTGGTGTGCCTGGGCTGCCATAGGCGCTTTACGATGCCGGAAGTATTGCGAAAGATAAAGGAAGGGGTGGAAGCTCCCGATTGCCCCGACTGTCAGGGTATTCTGAAGCCAGATGCAGTGTTTTTCGGTGAGGCATTGCCACAAGGTACGTTGCGGGAAGCTATCCGCCGCGCGCAAAACTGCGACCTTTTCATCGTCATCGGTTCCACCCTCGTTATCTACCCTGCCGCCTACATTCCGACTTACGCCAGAGAGGCTGGGGCCAAGTTAGCTATCGTTAATCTAACTCCAACTCCCTTCGACGACTACGCCGAGGTGGTCATCCGGGGTAAAGCTGGCCAGATAATGTCCGAAGTGATCAAGAGAGTAAGGCTGTCTTAGCTATCAAGTTTGAGCCAAACCGGCTGCCGGGTGCTTCCTTGTTCCTACTGGTGCACTACTTCTTGAATACGCTGGATACCTGCTGCTTTTCCGGTCTTCTGATCCACTTCGACCAGAATTGCATCGAAGCCAACTGTTCCTTTGCCAACCGCGAGCCGACTGGGTATCTGCGTAAGGAAGCGCTTGATTACAGAATCTGGGTCATCCCCGATGACCGAATCTGTGGGGCCGACCATGCCTATATCGGTGACACAGGCAGTGCCTCGGGGCAATATGCGAGCATCAATGGTGCCCACGTGAGTATGGGTGCCCAGCACAGCACTGACTCGTCCGTCCAGGTATCTGCCCATGGCCACCTTCTCCGAGGTCGCCTCAGCATGGAAGTCAACAATGATAGGGATTGATTTATGTTCAAACTCGACCAGCAGTTGGTCCATGGCTCTAAAGGGACAATCAACATGGGTCATAAAAACGCGCCCCACCAGGTTAACTACCAGAGCATTGTTTTTGAGCAAGTAGCCTCGACCAGGATTCATCGGTGGGTAATTCAACGGCCGCAGAATGGCCAGCTCACTGTCCAGACAAGGAATGATCTCGTTATAAGCCCAAATATGGTTGCCGCTGGTTATGACGTCAATTCCAGAGTCAAAGAGTTCTTCTGCTATACTGGGGGTCAGCCCCAACCCGCCGGCAGCATTCTCGCCATTGCCTATAACGAGGTCAATATTGTGTTTACCACATAAGCCTGGCAGGATCTCCTTCACCGCGTTCCTGCCGGGCTTGCCGATGATGTCACCTATTGCCAGTATTTTCAAATCTATTTGGCGTAGTCTGTCGCCGTAGTCTCCCTTATCACCATTATCTTTATCTGGCCAGGATAGGTTAGACTCTCCTCTATTTTCTTGGCAATATCTCGAGCTAATCTGACTGCGGTCAGATCATCCACCTTGTCTGGTTTTACCATGACGCGCACTTCACGCCCGGCTTGGATAGCGAAAGCCTTTTCCACACCGGGGAAACCAGCAGCTATGTCCTCTAGGTCCGTAATACGCTTCAAATACTGTTCCAGGGACTCACGTCTGGCGCCGGGCCGCGAACCGCTTATGGCATCGGCAGCAGCAATGACAAACCCCATGACAGTGCTGGTCTCTGCCTCGCCATGATGTTCAGCAATGGCTTGAACCACATCTTGATGTTTGTCCCACTGCTTGACCAGGTCAGCACCTATCAAGGCATGTGGCCCCTGTGTTTGGTGATCTACTGCCTTGCCAATATCATGAAGGAGGCCGGCTTTTCTAGCGGCGGTGACATTAACCCCGATTTCGCTAGCCATCATGCCTGCCAGATGAGAAACTTCGAGACTGTGAAGCAAAACATTCTGACCGTAGCTGGTGCGAAACTTGAGCTGGCCAAGTAGCTTAATCAGCTCAGGATGTAAGCCTGGCACCCCAGCTTCGTAGGCAGCACGTTCGCCTTCACTACGAACAGTAGCTTCAACCTCGGTTTTGGTCTTGTCCACTATTTCTT
Source organism: Dehalococcoidia bacterium (assembly GCA_029859145.1). Lineage (GTDB taxonomy): Bacteria > Chloroflexota > Dehalococcoidia > GIF9 > AB-539-J10 > RBG-13-51-36. The sequence continues at coordinate 1,376 of JAOUDT010000028.1, read as the reverse complement.
TAATCCGGGCGGGATGAATTCGCCCATCCAGGATGAGTTTGCCCAAGGCAAGGCGAGCTACTTCACGTCTCACGGGGTCAAAGCTCGAGATGGTAACTGCCTCCGGAGTGTCGTCGATGATAAGGTCAACGCCAGTAGCTTGCTCTAAAGCCCGGATATTACGTCCCTCGCGCCCGATAAGCCGCCCCTTCATCTCGTCATTAGGCAAGGGAACTGCGGATATTGTAGTTTCCGAAACAACATCGGTAGCACACCTTTGGATAGCTGTAGCCAGAATATCGCGAACCCTTCCCTCAGCCTCTTCCTTTACCTGCGCCTCCCAAACCCTAACCTGTCGCGAGACCTCTTCTTCAACCTCCTGTTTTAGCTCTTGAAGCAGCAGCGTCTTTGCTTCTACACTGGATGTGCCGGAGAGGGATTCCAATTTTGCCAGCTGTTTTTCTCTGATTACCTGAAGTTCAGCTGTTATCCTCTCAGCTTCTTTCTTCTTGTTTTCTAGGTCACGCTCACGCCGCTCTACCCCCTCTACCTTCCGGTCCAGCGCCTCTGCTTTCTGGCTAGCGCGTTTTTCTATTCGTTGTATTTCAAGGCGACGTTCCTTGTTTTCCGCCTCGGCAGCGTTGGCAACCTTGATGGCTTCTTCTCTAGCTGCACGGAGCAGCTCGTTATACTTGGTTGTTGCCTCACCTAGTAAGTTCTGTGCCTCTTTTCTTGTCCTTTGGATCTCCCGATTGGCTACGAGCTGCCTGACAAAGTACCCAATAAGGACGCCCAAGACAAGAGCAAGAGCAACTATGATATATAGATATTGCTCCAGAGTTGATCCCATTTTCCCTCTTTATTTCGTTGTAGTAGTAAATGCAAAACATTGCACATTAATAATATCCCTTTATTGGATTATCGTCAACTTGCTGTGCTGGCAAGTCCCCTTGACTCACTTACCTATTACTCGCTCCAGGGTTGAGGCTGACTGACCCTTATCGAACTGGTGTCTATCGCTTGAAATCCTGTATATTCATTGTTGTGGAAGTCATGAATGAACGACTAATCGCTCCCTGCGGGATGAACTGCGGCTTGTGCTCCAGCTACCTGGCGATGAAGAACGACCTGAGGAAGAAGGGGCTTGGGAAGACGTACTGCGCCGGCTGCCTACCAGGCAGCAAGAATTGTCACTACAAAAGGCAGTGTGAACTATTGAGGAAAGGACTTGTGCGGTTCTGCTACGACTGCGGGAATTTCCCATGCCGCCACCTAAAGACTCTCGACAAGCGCTATCGCACTTTTTATCATATGAGTATGATAGAGAACCTGGAGTACATAAAGAGGTATGGCATGGAGAGGTTCCTGGAAAAAGAGATGGCGAAGTGGCAGTGCCC
>JAOUDT010000208.1 GCA_029859145.1 Dehalococcoidia bacterium | reverse complement strand
GGAGTCGGCATACTGGACCATATCGTGGGTGAGATTGCTGCTTACCTTGAAATAGATCGGCAAGAACTAGCCAACAAACTCTTCAATTGAATGGATGCCTGCGGGGAGACTACTTCCGCTTCTTGAGACACCCTGCCAATCAGGCCTGCCGCAAATGAGGCATTAGTCCCCGGATAGATTCATGACTCCCTGCCGCGGAAAATTATCCCTATGTGTGGTTTCTCCATAACCGAAGTCTGGGCGAGTTTCAGGGCGAGAGTGATGTTGCTGGAGTCATGAAGCCAGGGCTGTTCCCCGGACGAATCCGGTAGTCCGACGGGTTCTCCTTCCTTCAAATAACTGGCCTTTTCCTTTATCGTCTTGAACAGCCAGGGCGGGTCGAATGTAACGCACGGGGTCAACACATTAACAAACGAGAAGCCCTTGTGTTTGATTGCCTCCTCTATCAGCCAGGCGAGATGAGATGGGTCTGTGGCAATGCCCTGAGCAATGAAGCTGGCTCTGGTCGAGACACTGTAGCTGACCATATCGAGGACCGGGTCCACCGGGGGATAAAACTGGAAAGAAAGAAAAGGCCCTTCGCCCCGTTGCAGGTACGGAGTTGTGGGGCTGGTCTGGCCCTTGGTCAGAGCATAGACAAAGTTATTGACCATGATGCAGGTTACATTGAGATTTCTCCTGACTGCGTGAGGAAGGTGTCCTGCCCCGATGCTGAAGAAGTCGCCATCGCCACCGATGGCCACAACTGTCAGTTCAGGATTGGCCAGCTTGGCCCCCTGGGCAATAAGGACGGAACGACCGTGAAGGCTGTTGAAGCCGTAAGTGTCTATGTAGGCGGGTATCCTCGACGAACAACCGATTCCAGAGACGATAAGAGCTTGATGTCTGGGTATCCCCAAATTGGGTAGGGCTGTCCTGGTCAGCGCGTTGAGAAGGGCAAAGCCGCCACACCCGGGACACCAGACCGGCGTTACCTCCGTTCTGTAGTTGCTAGCTCCACTCACCGTGCTAGCTCCGTTATCGGCCCGGATAGCTCTTCCCTGCTAAAGGCCGCACCTCCTGCCCTAGCGTAGCTTGCGGTGTCAGAGGGCAAGTCTATTTGAGAACGCAGATAGTGATAGAGTTGAGCGGAGTAACTCATCTCTACCACCAGCAATTTCTCCAGCGAACCGACGAAGCTGGCGAGTCTGCGAGGCAGTGGATGAATAAGCTCCGGTACGCAAACCTTGACTTCGTCCTGTAGCCCCAAATCCTCAACCGTTTCCAGGACGAATTGGGCGGAAGACCCAAAGGCCAGTATGCCTCTTCTCGATTCTTCTCTGCCCAAGACTTTGACTAATTCATCCCTATCGCGCAGTGGTGCGAGCTTCTGCCATCTTTTCTCGTGCATGTGCTGGTGTGTGGCAAAGTCGAACGAAGGCCTTCCCTTTTCATTGTGGGCAAGGCCGGTAGCTTGATATGTCAGTCCTTTGTCGCCGGCAAATGCCATGGGTGAAATATAGTCTTCGGTCAGCTCATACCGCCGATATTGCTCCTGATGTTCTCCGCCGGGCCTTTTTCTCTGGGCCATTGAATAGTCTTTTGTCAGGAAATCGCTATTGGTCGCCACCGTAGTCTGGCCGAGCCTCTGATCGGTGAGGAGAATGACCGGAGTCTGATAGTATTCGCTTACATTGAAGCTTTCTATTGACAAACGATAGCATCCCTTCACGCTGTAGGCAGCAAGGACCACTCTCGGGGCATCGCCATGGCCGCCATAGATAGCATGATTGAGGTCGGATTGCTCCGATTTGGAGGGTATGCCTGTGGCAGGCCCGCATCGCTGGACATCAACAACAACTACGGGGATTTCGGCGCTGGAGGCCAAACCTATCATCTCGGTCATCAGGTCTATTCCTGGCCCCGTGGTGGCAGTCATTGACCTTGCACCGGTCAGAGAAGCCCCCACGGCCAGTCCAATCGCAGCGATTTCATCCTCCGCTTGAAGGAAGACTCCATTTCCATGGTTAAGGCGCTCCTGCATTTCTTCCATGATCTCTGACGCAGGCGTGATGGGATAGCTGAAGAAAGTTCGACAGCCGGCGCGGATTGCTCCCTGCGCTACGGCAGAATTGCCATGGAGGACCGTTCTGGCTGTGGCATCCTTCGGGGGCGACAGTCTTAGCTCGTCAAAAGAAAGTTCCGGTAGCAAGCGTTTTCCAGCATGGAGAGCCGCACCATTTCTTTCCAACAGTACTGACGCCTGGTCGTGGGCCGCAGCACTTTTGGAAAGGTTTTCGGGCAAAGCCAGGATCCTCTCCAGCAATCCCAGTGCTACGATGTTCTTGGCCGCGGGCGTCCCTTCCAGCTCTTTGGTTATCTGGGAAAAGCTGACTTGAAAAGATTTCCCGGGGAGATCCAGGCTTCCCTCTGTAGGAGGGCTGTCGTAGAAAACGATGCTTTCGATTCCCAGCGGCAATTCCTGTTTGAGCTCGGCGTACTTCTCCCAGTTGAAGCACACCATGATATCTACAGTATCTGTGGGAAGGGAAGCCCGAGTTGTATCTAGGCTTAGCTTCACCCCGGAAGCCCCGCCTCTAATCTGAGGGCCATAGT
>JAOUDT010000206.1 GCA_029859145.1 Dehalococcoidia bacterium | reverse complement strand
GCGTGGCATGTTCCCTTGCCCCCACATATGCTGTTTATACCCATGCCGAGCCGGCAAGAACAAGCTAGAAGAGATTCATTCTTCTGACACTCTCCCCTTCGACCTACCGGCTCAAAATCAATGGTAAAGGCAGTCATCCTCTTCTCGTCCTGTTGCTTTATGACGGCAGGTTTCCATAATCCTGCAGCGGCCATAGCCTTCGGCTCGTTTCCTCAATCCCTGCCGCCGCAACACCTCCACGGTCTCTGGGCTCAGAGAGATAACACGAATCAAGGGCACACTAACCTTTCTTCCGCCCTACGCTACCACCCCACACCGTCAGGCAGCTATTTGTATACGCCGTATTCCTTGGCGAATTCGACCATAGCCTTGACGTTTTCCGCCTTTGCATGGTCAAAGAATGCCCCATTGCTTACGATATAACCACCGCCTTTGCCAGCAACATCGATGCATTTCTTCACGTAGTCCTTCACTTCTTGTGGCGTGCCTAGAGCCAACAGGGCGGAGGGTACATTACCGTACATGCACCCAACGTTACCCACAGTTCTCTTGGCTTTAGCTATGTCGCTTTGGTCTATCATCCATAGGGTCGTACCTTTGGGTAAGTCCTGCATAATCTCCAGGCGCGTAATCCATTTCCCCTCAGCCGCAGGATTTGGCACCACTCCCTCAGCAATCAAGCCCATCATGACCCTTCGAAGTGTGGGCCAGTAGAACTTCTTGAACTGTTCGTCAGACATAAAGCCGTCAGCACCCTTGTGCAATGGTATGAATACTACTGGTTGTCCGTTCATCTTTGCCGCGCCTACCCCCATCTTGATCATAATCGGGGTCAGCCTTTCCATGGCTTTGATGAGCTTATCCGGCTGGCGGTACATGTCTAGCATTACTCCTCTGGTTCCTCTGAGAGTGTCACCAATCACATCAAAGGGTGCCTTGGTGAATCCGGCCCATAGGCCCGGAAATCCGGCAGCGTTAATTTCCATGTTACAGGCACCGATAGCCCCTGCCCATTTCAGCGCTTCAGCACCGGCCTCAAAAAGAGCCTTGTAAGTAGCCTGAACGGGGGGCAAGCCAAAGGGGATGAAATTGAAGGCAAGCCCGTATATTTCGAGTATGCCGGTAAGAGTTGGGAGCATTTGGAAACCCTCTAGGGCACCGAATACACGTGGCAGATACGTACTACTAAAGAAATTGGACGGGTCATCAATCAAGGCATCATATTCATCCGCCTTCATGTATTCACCTTCATTGGCTTGATATGATTGCTCAGGCGGGACCCCTTGACCTGGCCAGGAATATAGCTTGTAATCAAGAATGTCATATACTTTTGCAGGGCCTGGCGCAACTGCACCAATTTGCGCATCCGGCGCAAAGTCCGCTACGAGTTTCTTAAATGCCATGGAGCACTTGTCATAGTCGGACATAGCTTCTCGAGGGGTGAATCCGGCATTATAAACTGGGAAAAAGCTAGGAATCACGAAGACTGGCACCCGGTCGGGCAACTTCTTCATCTGAATAGCGTCTTTTATCCTGGCTATTCTCTCCTTGTAGGCTTTCTCAGTCTGGGCGCTTTGGAACTTAAGGTCGTTCCCCTGAGGATCTTTCGGCGACATCCACCTGGCAAATAGTGCCTCCTGCTTTTCATCCGAGGACATCTCTTCCCATTGTTTTTCCATGTATTGCCTCCTGTATATTATCTGCCGACCGATTGCTATTTTACCCCTGCCCATTTCTTGGCCAGGCTAACTCCCGCCACGGCGTCCTTGCCGTAGGCATCAGCACCGGTATACTTCGTTACCTCTTCCGTAATCTGGCCGCCGCCAATCATGACCTTCACCTTGTCTCTCAGCCCGGCAGCCTTTATGGCTTCCAGCGTCTGCTTCATGGAGTCAAAAGCCAGCGTTAGGAATCCACTCAAGCCGACAATTGGGGCCCCGGTCTCCTTTATCTTCTCCACAAACTTCTGCGCGGGCACGTCCACGCCCAGGTCATGGACCTCGAAACCGTTAACATCGAGCATAAAGACGACGATGTCCTTGCCGATGTCATGGATATCCCCGGCAACGGTGCCGAAAACGATCTTACCCAGCTTCTTGCCCTCAGCCGCCTTAGTCAGGTTGGGCTTGACCAGTTCGGTTACCGACTTCAGTATCTCGCCGGAGTACACCAGGTCAGGTATGAAGTATTCGCTGCTGGCAAAACGCTTGCCCACGATTTCCATGCCCTTTCTGGCATCCTCCAGAATCTTGAGCGGATCTTCCTTGGCCCTCAATCTCTCTTCGACAATCTTAACGACCTCTTGTTCCTTCAAATCGGACAATGCCTTCACCAAGTCTTTAGCCATGCTTCATTTCCTCCTTGACTGGACTACACAGTCCGCTTGCGCTGCCTCTATTTGGAGACGTATTATAGCAAGGGCGCAGGGAATTTGCTAGCTATCCGTCACGAGTGCGATTCGTTGACAGAAAGCCGTTTATTCATGCTAGAATGCCTGCAACCCAGAACAGAAACGGAGGCACGACGATCATGGTCAAGGTCGAGAAAACCAAGGATGAGACTACCAAGAAAGCAAACGAGCTGGCTATAGAGTATGAAGCA
>JAOUDT010000207.1 GCA_029859145.1 Dehalococcoidia bacterium | reverse complement strand
AGGAGGTGACAATATGAGTGCAGATGTTTTGAAGGTCGGGGTTGTCGGCTGCGGCTTTATAGCACAAAGTGCTCATCTACCGTCCCTGCTTAAATGCAAGAACGCCAGAGTGGTGGCGGTTTGCGATAGGAATGGGGGACTGGCCGAGAGCGCTGCCAAGAGATTCGGAATTGATAAGCACTATATTGACTTTGCCGAGATGTTGGGCAAGGAAAAACCTGACGCGGTAGATGTTTGTACTTCAATAAATACCCATGCCCCTTTATCTATTCAGGCGATGGAGAGTGGTTGCCACGTCCTGGTGGAAAAGCCGCTGGCACTCACTACCGGTGAAGCCGATGAAATGATAACCGTTGCGGAAAGGAATGCGGTAAAGTTGGGCGTCGTCCATGACATGCTATTTGGCCTGGCAATAATGAGGATTAAGTCTATTGTGAGGTCAGGCGCCGTCGGACAGGTAATCGGGGTGTGCATTGAACACGGTTTCCCGCGGCAATACTCCCCGATTATTCAGGATAAGACTCATTGGTGGCACAAATTGCCCGGCGGAATATTCAGTGACACCCTGCCTCACCCGGTATATTTGACCAGGGAATTTCTGGGCGATTTCCAGCCGGCAGTAGTTCATACCAATAAAATCGGACCCCTGGAACATCTGCCATTTGATGAAGTGCAAATAGTCGTAGAGAACAAGAATGGAGTGGGGACAATCGTATCATCATGCAACTGGCCGGCACTGATGACCATCAGCATTTTCGGAACCAAGATGAACCTGCGTGGCGACATCTATAATGCGACGGTGCTTCAACTTAAGGAGAAAGAAGGCCTTGCTTCACACGCCTTAGAGAATGTAAATCAAAGCTTTCAAATACTGGGCGGCCTAGCATCGAGCGGGATAAGAACGATGTTGGGGAAATACGGTGGTCATCGTCTTCTAATTGATGAATTTCTCCGAAGCGTACAGAATGGTACCGAGCCACCGGTTACGGCACAGGATGGTAGGGACGTCGTGAGGCTAATGAAAAAGATAACTGACCGCATGACACAGGCGACTGAGCACTGAAGCTGCTCTAGATGACAGCAACACCCGCAACATCTCTTACCCGTTCCCTATTCTCCACGCTTCACAAATGGTCCGCCTGTTTTGCGACATTCTCTCCTCGACCACGGAGGAGCTTTCTGGTGACGAGAATGTATATTGCCACGATTAGCTGCGCTCCAAGCCAGGCGTAGCCGATGCCGACTATCCCGGTCAGCGGCAGGAGGAGGTAGCCCACGACAAGCGTGCCTATGGCTATGAACCCCCAGATTATTATCAGCTCTGTTATCCTGCCAACCACCCGGAGTATGGTTGTGTAAATGTAGTTGACTCCGTAGGGCAGGCTGGAAGCACAGAGGACCCAGAGCAGCGGCAGAGCGTTCAATGAGTAGCCATGACCGAAGGCAAGAAGCAGCCATTTGCCCACGGCGGCCAGCAATATTGCAGCCGGGACGAGCAGCAGGAAGCTGGACTTGAGTGATTTCACCACGTTTTCTCTCAACCGGCCTTCAAAGTGCGAGCCTTCGGCAAACAGCGAAGACGAAGCAGCCCCTGGTATGGCCAAAAGCAGGCCAGCCATCATCCAGGCGATGTAGAAATAGGCATTTTGCTCGGCGCCCAGAAGGTTGACCACCATGAGCGGCAGTAGATAGCCAGGAGCGACCAACAGCAGGTTGACCAGGTAGTTGCCACTTGAGTACCGCCACTGCTTTTTGACCAGGCCCAGGTTAAGGGCCGGCACCGGTCGGTAGCCAGCCCGGACCCGGGGGAGAAAAACGAGCAAGGCAACCAGCAAAGCAACACCCAAAGCTATACCCCAGGAGGCGACCACGCCGAAGCTATGGAAATAGAGAGCGAGAAGCACAGGCAGAGGAATCTTAAGCAGGGAGAAAATTGTGTTCTTGGATAAGGTAAAGCCGGCCCGCCGTTCAGCCAGGAACGCGGAGTCAATCAACGGTGACAACGTCCATAATACGGCGAAAAACAGGAATGCAAGGCAGAAGAGGGCGTTTTCCCTGACGAAGCCCAAAGCCGGAGACCAGACATTCAGGCCAGTAAGGAAGATGCCAGCAGCGACTAGACTGACCAGGCCGCCCAGAGTGAAGCAGGTGTTCATCATTTCACGAGGGTTGTCAGCCTGGGGCAGGAAGCGGACAAGGGATATATTAAGGCCGACCAGGCCGAGTACAGCAAGGAGATTCAAAGCTGATATGATGGCTGAGCTATAACCCACCACGGCTTCGGAATAAAAGCGGGCGACTACCAGCCAGAAAAAGAAACCGCAGAGTGTCATGACGATGGTGCTGAGCATGAGGTAAAGGGCGTTGGCGTACAGCGGGGTGGTCAAGACTCGCCTGATTCCCTGCCTTGAGGTGGCTGTTCTCAGGGCCTCGTTGATCGTATCGAACGGCGGAAAGTCTGGCAGTTTCAATTGCCTGAAGATTATAGCGTTTTTCGGTGCTTGGTGACTAGCTAACTAAGGAATAGTGCTTGTAACCTGTTTTTGAGACTCTTGTTCCCCACAGAGCGACTGGAGCGCTGCCCGGTGATGACGGGGAGTC
>JAOUDT010000205.1 GCA_029859145.1 Dehalococcoidia bacterium | reverse complement strand
ACCGAAGGCGTAAACGTATATCGGTCAGCCTCTGCTTGATCAATAGCAGAAAGCAATGCCTGGGCTTTGTTCAAACTTTCCTGATACTCGTGTTCGGGGACGCTGTCGGCGACGATGCCAGCTCCCGCCTGGATGTAGGCGGTGTTGTTTCTGATAAGGATGGTGCGTATAGCAATAGCCGTATCTAGGTTGCCCGAGAAGTCGAAATAGCCCACTGCGCCGGCGTAGGGTCCTCTTTTCTCCTTTTCCAGTTCCGCAATTATCTCCATAGCCCGAATTTTAGGAGCGCCGGAGACGGTACCGGCCGGAAAGCAGGAGCGGAGGGCATCAAACTGGGAAAGTCCAGCCCTGAGCTTCCCCTGAACGTGTGAGACCAGATGCATGACATGTGAGTAGCGTTCCACGTCCATGAGCTGAGTTACTTCGACCGTACCCGGCTCGCTGATTCTGCCGATGTCGTTGCGCCCCAGGTCAACGAGCATGATATGCTCGGCACGCTCCTTCCCGTCGCGCCGGAGCTCGTCTTCCAGAGCTGAGTCTGCGGCGGCGTCCTCACCCCGGCGGCGAGTGCCGGCAATCGGATGAGTGGATACTGTGCCATCCTCGACTCGCACCAGGAGCTCGGGGGAGGCCCCGGCAATATAGAAATCACCCAAGTGAAGGTAGTACATGTAGGGGGAAGGGTTAATGGAGCGCAACGCTCGATAGATGGCGAAGGGGCTGGCACAAGTACGCCTTGCCAACCGCTGTGATAGGACAGTCTGAATTATATCGCCGGCATAGATATACTCCTTGGATTGAGATACCATAGCCTCGAACTCTGCCTGAGAAAAATTCGATGACACCTCAGATGTGCCTGCGGGCGCATGCTTGGAGGTCTCGGAACGCATCGACTGCTCCAATCTGTTCACGAGGTCGTCAATTTTACGGGTCGCTTCCCGATATGCCGTGTCCGCATCCCCATCTATGTGAGCGTGGGAGACGACCTTGATTTTGTGGGTGACGTGGTCGAAAACAAGCAAGGTATCTGCCAGCATTAGTACGGACTCGGGAAGCCCTTGAGGGTCCCGGACAGGACAGGGCAGTCTCTCAAAGTGGCGAGCCACCTCATAGCTCAAATAGCCAACCATGCCTCCGTGAAATCTGGGAAGGCCGGCAATGGATACAGGATGAAGTCGAGCTAATTCCCTTTCCGCCAGATTCAGCGGGTCAACGGGGTTATCATCTCCTGTCCTCAAGACAAGAAGAGGCTCGGTGCCAATGAAGCTATAGCGAGCCAGTCGCTCACCGCCTTCGACACTTTCCAGCAGGAAGGAGTAATTGCCGCGGGCTATCTTGAGGTAGGCGGATACCGGCGTTTCCAGGTCAGCCCGAATGTCACGCCAAACCGGTACCAGATTGCCTTGGCTCTTCAGTCTGCGGACCTCTTCCAGTGTTGGATAATACATATCACCTCGCAACAGTCAAAACAAAAAACCTCTCGCTCAGGGGCGAGAGGTTTAACCTTCGCGGTGCCACCCTTGTTCGGCCTTTTCGGCCATCTCTTTTCAGGTACAGCCCAATCTGGCGATACCCTGGGCTTTGATAACGCTGCCCTTGCGGCAAAGCCTACTCAGTGTCAACCTTTCGGTTTGCAGCTCCCAGGTCCATTCCAGCCTTGCGCAAGTGTCGGCTCACACCTTTCCCGACTCTCTGAACTCCGCCTCAGGCTGTACTAGTCCTGTTCTCAGCCTTTTCCCGTATTCAATTATTTACAATATAAATCCTGCCCCGTAGTTTGTCAATAGCGAGACTGAAATGGCGTTTAACTTGCCGAATTTGGCAAGCAAACAGTGGAGCCGAGCGGACGAGATTAGGAATTCTCCAACTAGCTTCTAGTGTGGCGGGATTTGGTCGGCGACCCCGATGAAATAGTCCTAGTACACAGACTCCGCCTTTTCAAGAGCATCGGCTTGGCGCGGACCAGTCATTGATGCCACGGCCAGAGTTCAAAGGAAACTCGTCGGCTACCTGAATGGGCGCATTTGGCATCTGACAAGTTGAGGTTGGACAGGAGGGTCCTTTTGCTTTGGACGTCTATGATTTCATAAGTTTGTAATATTTTTGCCTGCAATTTTATGACTTTTTCACTAGCCAGACTGTAAGATAGCTGTAGTAATGGCAAAAGAGACCCCGGTGCCGGCAAAGCAGACCGGGGTCCCCAGCGTCTAAGGTACGAGCCCAGACGTTTTTGTATTTTATCAGTTTTGCCGTAAGGCTTCAAAACAATGAAACCGGAGGAGGTGATGCAGATGTAATGGCAGGAGTCTTATCAAAGATACGCAGTAGAAAAAATGATAACAAGAATAAGGAGGGATAAATGAGTAGAAGATTACAGATTATCGGTGCTGCGCTACTAGCGACGGTGTTCCTGGCTTCGCTGTTGGCTGGGACTGTTCTAGCGGCGCAGCCCCCGGCGCCAGCTCAAACGCAGCTCCCGGGGAACAAGATTCCCCAGTTTGTTGACCCGCTGCCGGTGCTTGACTTGAATGCTCAGTCGATCAGCGGCATATCGACTGTGATTCCCGGCAGTAGTGAATTAGTGCTGAATATGCAGACGTTCCAGGCGAACATA
>JAOUDT010000204.1 GCA_029859145.1 Dehalococcoidia bacterium | reverse complement strand
CAAAAGGCTAGTAGAAATGGGCAAAGATGTGGTTATACTGCTTGACGGCATTACCAGACTTACAAGAGCTTACAACTTGGCCTTGCCTCCTAGTGGGCGCACTTTGTCTGGTGGCATTGACTCAACAGCGCTGCATCCTCCCAAGCGAATTTTTGGTACTGCTCGTAACATCGAGGAAGGGGGAAGTCTAACCATTATTGCGACTTGCCTCGTGGATACCGGCAGCCGCATGGATGACCTGATATATGAAGAGTTTAAGGGAACAGGTAACATGGAACTTCACTTGGATAGGAAATTGTCTGAGCGAAGAATCTTCCCAGCTATAGATATTATGCCCAGTGGCACAAGGAGGGAAGAGCTTTTATTGGATGAGAATACCTTGAAACAAGTATGGTTGCTGAGGCGTGTGATCAATATGATAGATAGCGACTCGCCTAATCATGGTGAGGCCACACAAAGAATCCTGGAACGGCTAGCCAAGACAAAGAATAACGCCGAATTCTTAGCCACTCTATCCAAAGATATCTAGCTCAGTATTGTCGCCCAAACTGTCACTCGGACTAAAGTGAGAAGACGAACCGATCCCAACTGGCTGGACAAACTCAAATTGGGAGTTAGGAAACAACTGGGCATGAGTGTTTTCATCTGCGGCAATTGTAAGTGGAACTGGAGGAGTGCTTGTCATCGCCCCGAGCGTCCCAATGCCACCTGGTGCCCCGATTATGTGAAGAAGGGCAAATGACGGAATCCCTGATTGGTGCAAGGGCAGGGAGGCCGACAAAGCCTAGGAAGAAGCAAAATACTAGCTGTTGGAGATGCTGTTATCTGAGTTGGTCCCTTGAATAGTCAAGAACCCTTCTGGCCACGATAAGCATATTGATCTGCCCTGTTCCTTCGAAAATATCATTTATTTTCGCGTCACGCATCCACTTCTCCAGCAAGTACTTTCGCGAATAACCAAGCGGACCCATGATTTCAACCGCTTTCTGGGTAATTCTGGTAACAGCCAGGCCAGCTTTGGCTTTAGCCATTGATGCCTCCAGGTTATTGGGTTGAAACTGGCTCATCATCCAAAGAGCTCGCAAAGTGAGGAGCTTAGCTGCCTTGTAGTTCGCTTCCATTTCCATTATGTCTCGTTCTAGCGCAGTGAGCTTCTGCCTGGGAACGCCATAGCGTATCTTTACGCCTTGCTTTTCGAGTGTCTCTTTGACGAAATCCAGGGCGGCACGTCCGACACCGATGGCCATGGCGGCTACCACGGGTCGTGTGGCATCAAATGTGGCCATTGCTCCTTTGAAGCCCTTGGTTTGGGTCTTGTCTACCTTCTTGACCTCCGGGCTGCCAAGTATGTTCTCGAAGGGAATGCGGCAGTTGTCGAGAATAATGGTAGCCGTGTCACTGGCTCTAATCCCCAGTTTCTTCTCTAGTTTCTCGACCCTCATTCCCGGAGTTCCAGCCGCCACCACAAAAGATTTCATACCGGCTCGTCCCGCCGATTTATCCACGGTCGCCCACACTACTACTAGGCCGCCGGGATTTTCAGCCGCACGTTTTCCCCAGGTAACGAAAATCTTCTCACCGTTCAATACCCACTCGTCACCGTCGCGTGTGGCAGTAGCAGTGATAGCGGACGTATCCGAGCCGCAAGCAGGCTCTGTCATGGCCATGGCACCCCATTTGGGGTCTCCTTCATTGAACTGGCCCAGGAAACGTGACAACTGCTCTTTCGTGCCCGAGGCAAAGATGGCAGCACCCCCAAGTCCTGGCCCTGGAACACATAGGAAAAGGCCGGCATCCCCCCAACATAGCTCTTCGATCCGGAGAGATGCGGTGACATCCAAGCCCAGAGCTAGTGTGCCCTTGTTTCTTTCCCCCCATGTCTTATCAACGAGGTCGCGCGGGTTTTCGTGTTCTTGCTCGTCGTAATGACGACTTATGGGCCGAAAGAGCTGTTCGGCAAACTCGTGGGCTACGTTTATTGCTTCTTTTTGTTCTTGGGTGGGTTCAAAATCTATCATTGGGCAATACCTCCTTCTATACTATAGCCATGCCATCAAAGGTGGCAAATCCACGGCCATTCCTCAGCCAAAGCTCCACAGGGTGCTCGCGAACGTAACCATGCCCGCCCAGGATCTGTACAGCGCGGTCAGTTACCATCAAAACCATATCGTCAGCATATCCTTTTGCCAGTGCTGCTTCCTTAGTCGCCTCTTCCTTTCGATCTAGCTTCCAGGCAGCTTCCCATGTCATTAGCCTAGTAGCATCGATTTCAATTGCCATCTCTGCCAGCATGAAGGCGACCGCCTGGCGGGAGCCAATGGGCTCTCCGAAAGCGAGACGCTCCTTAGCATAGTCCCTCGAGTATTCCATGGCAGCTTTGGCTACCCCTACAGCCATTGCCGACAGTGCCACCCGTGAACAATTGATGATGCGGCTGAAATCACATCCGCTTTCGCCGCCCAACCTGTTGTCCCTAGGAATGTGACAGTCTGTCAGCGTAATCTCGTATGTGGCTAGAGCTTTTATGCCCATGTTCTTCTCTCGCTCGCCAACTGCAAGCCCCTTTGTCCCTTTCTCAACGACAAAGGCCTGACTGGTGCCATTTTCTGTCGCATAGACAAGC
>JAOUDT010000203.1 GCA_029859145.1 Dehalococcoidia bacterium | reverse complement strand
ATGCTGAAAGCCTTATAGCGCGTCCAGGTGCTGATGAATCCGGGCCGATGCGCGTCAGCCGTATTACCGACCTGGAAAAACCGACCATAGCTGCCATCAATGGCTACTGCCTAGCCGGCGGCCTGGAATTGGCCTGCTGGTGTGATTTCCGCATTGCCTCTCGCAACGCCAGTTTTGGTGACCCTGCCCGGTGGTGGGGTGTCCCGCTTATCGATGGTGGCACGCAGCGCCTGCCCAGAATCGTCGGTCTGGGCAACGCGCTTTATCTCATAGAGACGGGCGTTGTAATCGACGCTGACCATGCATTCCACATAGGACTGGTACAAGAGGTCGTCCCGGAGGGACAGGCTCTGCCACGGGCTCTGGAATTGGCTGAGGTCATATCAAAATACCCCCAAATCTGCCTGAGAAACGACCGGCGGGCCACCTATGGAGGCTTGTCCCTGCCGCTATCGGAGGGAATCAGGTTGGAGGCGAAGATTCACCAGAGCACTCTGGCCAACCCTGAAATGGTACAAGGGCTTCGGCGGTACGCTGGGGGTCAACGCCCACCCTTCCCCCGCCCGCCAGCCTACTCCTAGCCCGGAGGCCAGTTTCCAATTCGCACTCTCATCTCGGGAGTCAGGCTTCGTATCGGAGAATGGCACGCACTCGCTGGAGCAGGGACGGATGAGAATAGTTGAGGAAAACATAAAAGGGATGGGGCGTCAGATTTGAGAGATTACCTGTATGGAGTTTTTTCAATGCCTCCACCAGCTCTTGTGGATGCTGAGTAGTGTCGGCTGCGAAGCGATCGGCTTCATACTCATTCTTCCGTGACAGCAAGTGCATTGCGACCGAGATTACCATTTCCAGCGGAGTGTAGAGCAAGCCGAAAAACAAAATACCACTGTAGATTGATGATTGTTCCATGTAGAATGCGTCGTAGAGCCCGGGGCTTCCCAGGAAAATAGATAACAGAAAGAAGAGTAGTCCTGCGTGAAGAATATTGATTATTGTGTCCTGTAGTATGTGCTTCTTCTTGTGGTGACCGATTTCGTGGGCGAGCACTGCTATCAGTTCGGGCACTGTGTGCTTTTCGATCAAGGTGTCGAATAGGGCGATTCGCTTGTTGCGGCCAAATCCGGTAAAAAAGGCATTTGATTTGGTGGAGCGCTTGGAGCCATCCATCACGAAAACGCTCTTGACAGGGAAATCAACCGAGCGGGCGTAGTTTAGAATAGCCTCTTTCAGCTCCCCTGGTCGCAGCGGGCTGAACTTGTTGAAGAGCGGCATGATCCATGTCGGAGCCACATACTCCAGAATCAAAGAAAACACGATGAAGGCAATCCAGCAGTAGATCCAGGCGTGGTAGCCCGCGTATTGAAATAAGGCCAGAACGCCGCTCAGCAAGGCACCACCAAGTAGTGCTGCCAGGCCCAGATTCTTGATGTGGTCCATAAGAAACGTGCGCGGGGTTGTCCTGTTGAAGCCGAATCTCTGCTCAATTACGAACGTGTCATAAATACCGAAGGGCAACGTAATAAGGCTGTAGCCTGCCAGCAGAATACCGATGTAAAATAATCCATTTAAGATAGGAACAAAGCCCCAGGACCTGATTATCTGGTCAGGGTAATTGAAGCCACCGGCAAACCAGAAAGAAAGCAGAACGGCCAGGCTGAACGCACTGGTTACGAAATCGAAACGGGTGTTAGTGCGGATATATTCCTGAGACTTGGCGTAGTCCTCCGGTTGATAAACGCCTTGAAGGCCGGGAGGCAGTTCTGGCCTCAGAGACTTGAGATTGAGGAGGTCCGCAACTAGGCCTACAACATACTCAATGATGAGCGCGAAAAGAATGATAAAGAAGAAAGGATTCATCGTTGCTGGGCCAGTCACACAATAGTCTATTATACACTCAGGCAGCCATCAACAAACAAAGAGAGGTCCTGCACAATACTTCGTTTTGCGACCCAACGATTCTGACTATTTGTATTGTCATAGTGCGACCATACCATACCAAACGCACGCCGTGAACCCGAAGAACTCTGCGTTGTTGCGACATCTCAATCCAGATCAAGGTCCCGGACCACATCGTAATAGGCGAAAATCGCTACTTCAGCTTTGCCGATGCCTGGCTAATTGAGACACATAATTCGGTCTTGCTGAGCCTTAAAGAAGGGAAAAGGAATTAGGGCCCAGCCAAATCGAATTTATCCCGTAGCGCCTAACGCGACCAGAGAAGTGAACAATCCGTCCCACTAGCATGTGGGAGGAAATGACACAGGCTTCTTTCTCCCAGCTGCATATTTTGCTTTGCTGCCCGGTGTTGAGAGAGAAGCACGGTCCTTCGGATTTCGTTTTAGGAAATCTTGAGAATATCTGTTTCAGGACTTGACAAAATTAATAAATAGTTCTATAATTCCTTAAAATAATTAATCTAGATATTGATTTCAATAAAGGAGACTAAATGGCGAAAGAGTGGAATGAACTGGCGAGAATGACCCAGGGTAAGCCGGTAACCGTCGAACGCGTCCGTCTGGTCGATAGCGGTGTTGCCGTCGAGGGCAGCTTTACGCTGCCACCTCTAGCCAATCTGTCAGCCGAGGATCAGGTGTTTGTGATGGCATTTATCCGCTGTCACGGCTCCATCAAGGAGATGGAGG
>JAOUDT010000027.1 GCA_029859145.1 Dehalococcoidia bacterium | reverse complement strand
GAGCTGGGAATGGACCACCGGTGAGACAACTCAATCCATCGTGGTAAGCACCAGCGACATCTACGGAGTCACCATTACCGACGAAAACGGCTGTCAAAGCTACTGCGACATAGAGGTGACTGTGAACAACGGGCCGATGGCAGATTTCTGGTCCGATGTCCAGAGCTGCAGTAACCCTCTGACGGTGCAGTTTACCGACCAGTCCATCCCCGGAGACAACGACATCGTCTCCTGGGAGTGGGACTTCGGCGATGGAGAGACGAGCGCCGACCAGAGCCCCAGCCATACCTACGACACACCGGGCACTTACACTGTAATCCTGACGGTGACAGACGAGCTTGGCTGCTATGACGACGAGACCAAGGAAGCCTACATTACCTCCAACGAGGGGCCAACGGCTGCTTTCTCAGCCATCCCCACCAGCGGCTACGCTCCGTTGGACGTGGATTTCACTGATAACTCCGTACCTGGAGATCATCACATCAAGTTTTATGACTGGGACTTCGGCGATGGTAACACCAGCGTCCTCCAGAACCCCAGCCACACCTACAACGATGTGGGCATTTACACCGTAACCCTCACCGTCACCGATGAGCATGGCTGCAGTGATAACGCCACCGCTACTGTGGTCGTAAACATTCCTCCGCCTCCCACCCCCGCCGGCGGTTGCCCTTCGACCAGGTACCTAACAGTGGACTGGGAAGGAAATAACACGACAGAGATCCTCTACAGCAACGACAAGCTGGCGGTAGATTTGCTCGGGCCTAGCCCCGATATCAGCGACAGCCTGTTCCTGGAGCGGGGGACCCACGCGCCGGTTGTCCATACAAGGACATATTATCTAATAGTAGTCAGAGAGCTTGAGGAAATACCACCTCTGCCGGAGAACTATGAAGCGATTGTGGTCCTCAACATAACTCCCACGGACGCCGAGTTCAACAAGGATATTCTCCTGACACTGGGCCTGAATCAAACACAATTGCCCCAGAATATCCTGAACCTGACCATGGCTTATTATGATGATGTTAACGGCCTCTGGCAAAACATGGAGTATGAAGCAGGCGGACCGAATGGCGTGGCAGAGCTGACTCTATCCGCACCGATAAACCACTTCAGTATCTACGGGGTACTTGCTGAGGTTTCTCCGTCACCCACCACACCTGCTCACTTCGTCCCCAGTGGCTTGACCATCGTGCCCACTGTGGAAAAGATATCGGCATTCGTGACCAAGACCGGCGAGATCGTCACCATATCTGCCAATGTAGCTAACGACGGCGGGGAAGAAGGTACATATATTGTTGTGCTGAAGCTAAACGGCCAAACCGTTGATACCAAGACAGTGACAATCGCTGCCGGACAGAGCCCGCAGGTGAGCTTCACTCGATCCGGACTAGATTACGGACAGTATGATGTGGACGTCGCCGGGTTGACCCGCACGTTCACTGTGTCCCGCACCATCACCTGGTGGCTCATCATTCTCATAATAGTCGCAATTGGCCTGATTATCTGGGGATCGATCTGGGGGACAAGAAGAAGACGCAAGGCGCAACAAGAGGCATAGAAAGACAGAAAGGAGATAGCCGAGCCTGAGACTCGGTTATCTCCTTTTTCAGATCCCAAAATCCAATCTCCGAAGAAACCTAAATTCAGATATCACAGCCCCGGGCTCTAGACCGCTTTGATGACTGGTGTTCTGACGAGAAGAATCAAATCTTCCCTTCTTTTGTCTGGGATTCGGCGCCTGGGATTTCTAGTTCTTCAGTCCTCTAGGTAGCCCCTTCGCCCCCGGTCGGCTCCGCTTCTTGAGCAGCCTCAAACAGCTTTTCCTCGCTCTCCAAATGATCAATATATAGAACCCCATCCAGATGCTCAATCTCTTGTTCCAGAGCCTGAGCCAGCAACCCTTCTGCCTTCAGGCGAAATTCTTTACCGTCCCGATTTTTCGCTTTGACCTTGACCGTCACCGCTCTCTTTATTTCCCCGAAGTAGCCAGGTATGGACAAGCAACCTTCCTGGACTATTCGCTCACCTTCCTTTTTTACTATTTGGGGGTTAATCAAAATGATGAGTTCCTGTTCCGGCAACTCGATGACAGCTAGGCGGAGCAGCTTTCCTACCTGCGGCGCAGCGAGCCCAGCCCTGTTTGGGTCAGCACGTAACGTGTCAATCATGTCATCGATTAGTTTCCGAACGGAGTTATCGATTTTGCCTACTCTTTTTGCCTTTTGCCGCAGTATTGGGTCAGGCAAAGTGCGAATCTGCAAGACTGCCATGCTTCCTCTGATAATACACCTGTATTACTGTCCCGCTTTATTATACACTGGCTGTTCACGAGAATCACGTTGGCTATTGAGAGTGATTCGCGTTGGGACACAGGCGACCAGAATTGACCTCAGTCAGAGCTGAGATGTAAAATCAGTGGAAATCAGCCCGTCAAAGGAGAGACAAATGGCAAATCAAGACGCTGTCCAACTGGACATCAAAGATAGTATCGCCACAGTTCTGCTCAACCGGCCCAAGGCGTTGAATGCCTTCAACCATGAGGTCTTATTGGGGCTTCAAAAACAAGCGCAGGCTATCAAGGAAAACACCGAGGTCAGGGTTGTCATCATGACCGGTGCCGGTGACAAGGCATTCAGCGCCGGGCTTGATTTGAAGATGGTAGCCTCAGGCGGTGCTCCCATGGACATTTTCCCCAGCTATCGACAGGGTTATGATTCGCTATACAGCTTGAAGATGGTCTTCACCATGTACGAGGAGCTGGCCGTACCGGTTATCGCTGCCATAAATGGGTACTGCTTGGGCGCAGCCTTTGAACTTATTCTTTGCTGCGATATGCGCCTGGCCTGTGATACCGCCATGTTCGGGCTTCCTGAGATGCAGTTGGGGGTTATCCCGGACCTGGGAAGCACGCAGCGGCTGCCCCGGATAGTTGGACCGGGCATCGCCAAGGAGTTGATTATTACCGGCCGGAGAATTAACGCTGCCGAAGCGCTCCGGGTCAGGCTGGTAGACCACGTATATCCCAAAGACCAGCTGATGATTGAAGCCAAGAAGCTGGCCGAAGAAATAGCCAGAATCAATCCCCACCTTGTTCAGGGCGCCAAAAGGGCGGTCAATATCGCCGCGTCAACTCCACTCGACGTAGGGCTGCGCATGGAAACCGACATATGTCTGAGCTCGGGTAGCGGCGCTACGATGGGCGAAGCTGCTCAACAGTTTGTCACAAAAGAATAGCGTCGGCCTACTTCGGGGATGGGGTTTGGTTGGCCCAGATGTAAGCGCCAGTGATTCGTTGTGGACAGGGCTGCTGATTCATGTATTGCCAACGGCTATACTAGGCTAAACGCGGATGAGTTATACTATTAACGTAGAGAGCCTCGACAGCATTTCTTCTTGCTGGCACGAGCGACGTCAGTTTCTGAAGTGGGGGCCAATCTTCGTCTTACCCGCCTGGCTCAAGGTATGGTGGGAGGCATTTGGCGGAAAGGGTGAACTGTATTTGCGGACGCTTCGGCAAGCGGAGAAAATCGTTGGCTTTGCCCCGCTTCTAGTGAACGAGGAAACGGCTTCTTTTGTGGGCAGCGCGGACGTCTGCGACTATTTAGACTTTGCCATTATCGGAGAAAGAGAGAGCGATTTCTTCAACGTACTGCTTGATGATTTGAGAGAGAATGGTATAAAGAAGCTTGACCTGGGACCTTTGCGACCCGATTCTACTGTGCTCAGCCAACTAGTAGGCATCGCTCAGAAACGGGGGTATGAGGTTACCTGCCGTCATGAGGATGTCACGCTGGAATTAGACCTACCACCCACTTGGGATGAGTACTTGGCGATACTAAACAATAAGCAGCGCCACGAAACGAGGCGAAAGCTAAGGCGGCTGTTGGAAGCGGGCGGTGTAAAATACCGCTGTGTTGAGACTGGCCGGGAGGTTGAAGACTATCTAGACACTTTTTTGCAGCTCTTCTCACTGAGCAAGGATGAGAAAGCCAGCTTCATGAATCCCAAGATGAAATCATTTTTCAGGTCACTGGCTGGGGCCATGGCCGAGATCGGGCTATTGAGGTTGGGTGTCCTGCAACTGGACAAGTTGACAGCGGCGATGACTATGGGTTTTGACTACGACGGCTCGCACTACCTCTATAACAGTGCCTATGACCCGCAATTTAGCTATTTAAGCGTGGGACTGCTCTGCAAAGTCCTTTGCCTAAAAGAGAGCATCGAGAAAGGCACGAAGAAATGGAGCTTTTTGAAAGGTGGGGAACCATACAAATATCAACTCGGTGGCCACGAAGTACCGCTCTACAATTGCCAGATAACTATCGCCTGACAACGATGAGGAGGCCAACGCTTTGACGCCGGTCAGTCAATTGAGAGTAGCTATGCTCAGTGCCCATAGCTGCCCTGTGGGAAAACTAGGAACCAAAGACACCGGCGGCATGAGTGTCTACATCCGGGAGATTGCCTCTGAACTGGGCAAACAGGGACATTTGGTAGATATCTATACTCGTGTTCATGACCCCAAAGACCGTCAAATCTATGAACTCGGTCAGAATGCGCGACTCATCCACCTGAGAGCAGGTGAAGACGAGCAGATACACAAGTTGGCCGTTTATGCCCATCTTCCTGACTTTGTCAGCAACCTGGAAAGTTTCAGGACGCGCAACAGCCTCCGGTACGACCTAATATTCAGCCATTACTGGCTTTCTGCACTGGCAGGGACATATTTACGGCAACGCTGGCATGTTCCTCATATCACCATGTTCCATACATTAGGTGCGGTTAAGAACTCAATCAGGGAAAGAATCCATCCGGCGCCTGGCGATCGAGAGCCCGAACTTCGCATCAGGACAGAGAGGAACCTGGTCCGAACTTGCCATCGCGTTATCGCTCCAACAGAGAAGGAAAAACGCGCACTTATCCGGCACTATGGTGCATCATCGCAAAAGATCAGCGTGGTGCCCTGTGGCGTAAACCTGGACCACTTCAATATCATAGGCAAGGCACAGGCCAGGCATTATTTGGGCTTTGACAGCGATAGGATTATTCTGTTTGTAGGTAGAATCGATCCCTTAAAGGGTATAGATAACTTGATAAAGGCTCTGCCGTTTCTGCGGCACATTCCAAAATTAAGGCTGGTGATAATTGGTGGCGGCGAACACAGCCAGCGTGAAATTGAAAAACTACGGAAACTGGCCCGAGATCTTGAAGTACAGAATTCGGTCGATTTTCTGGGTTTGATAAAGCATGAGCAGTTACCCTATTTCTATAATGCGGCTGATGCTTGTGTGGTTCCTTCTTATTACGAAAGCTTTGGACTGGTAGCCCTGGAATCCCTGGCTTGCGGCACACCGGTAGTGGCTACTGACGTAGGAAACCACGAAAGCATCATTCATCAGGGAGACACGGGGTATGTCATACAAGACAACGTTCCCAGCCGTCTTGCCGACAAAGTAGCCCTGCTTCTTTCCCAGCCAGCCACAGCTACGAGGTCGGCCCAGTCAATTCGGGCAACCGTACGCAAATTCAGCTGGTCTAATATTGCCAAGGCGATTGCCAAGGATTGCCAACTGGTATTGACTAATTACCCTGTCTCTGTGCCCTAGCCTACTGCCTTTTCATACCAAAGGGTGTTGGCCCGAACCTCAAAACCAAGGGACTCATACAGACGGCGGGCTGTTCTGTTTTCGCTGTCTACAGTCAACTCGGCAACCCTCAAACCTCTATCTCTAAGGCGGGCTAATCCGGCCATCATTAATTCTCTGCCTATTCCTTTGCTCCTGTAATCTGGGTCCACTCCAAGCATATGTATTCGTCCTTTTCTTACGCTGGGTATCCCTTCCTCACAACTTATGCCCGTCCAGCAACAGCCCGTAGCCCTATCTCCTTCGTATGTTAGGACTATATCCTGCCGCGAACAGGTGCTTATGTTAATACGAAAGATTATTTCCTCTACAGTATTGGGATTGTATCCCCACGTGCCCGCAAAAGCATGATTCTGAAGCCTTGTCAGTTTGTCTTCTTCTCCAGGTCGTAGATAACGACACTCTATATTCGGATGAATACCCAATCCGTCAACACGACCGATATCCAGCTCCAATTCAAGGAACCGCCGTACAAGGCTGAAGCCTAGCTCCAATAGTATCTTTCTTATAGCTACGTTATCTTCGTTTATGTTCACGTGGGCAGCTTTAGCCCCCAATTCTTTGGCCCTGTTTACAGAGCTATTGAAGAGCTCTGTGACTAGCGCCCCTACACGATGCTGAGGGTGCACTCTGCAGTCGAGAACCACGCGACCGATAGCCAGCTCAGACTCAATATTCACAGAGCCTACAATATCCTTGTCTATCTCAGCGACAAATAAGTCCTGCTCGGGACAGTAGTTTGGTCGCCTCAACTGTTCAGCAATGAACTGCTGTGAAACACAACGCCCCGTCGGCTCCAGCTTCTCGATTTCAGCCTGCAGCAGGACATATTGGTCGAAATCCACCGTTTGATAGTTTCTGATTTTTTCTGTTGCCTGATTCATCAAGGACAATGACTTGGTGAGTTATCACCAGGTAGGCCGTCGATTCTGTGACCTATACTAGATTGGGCGACTATCCTCGTTACCATTCCCAATTCGAATTGTATCAACCTAGTGAATGTTATACAATTGCTGCCGCATACCGTAATTCTAGCGGTTTCAGATATTATGACCAAACCAGCTCATATCATGGTGATTACACCTCATCCGGACGACGCCGAATTCGGCGTCGCCGGCACCGTATCTCGGTGGACAGGTGAAGGAAAGGATGTTATCTACGTGGTTTGCACCAACGGCGACAAGGGCACGGGCGACCCCGCTATGAAACCAGAGGAACTGGCGAAAATCAGAGAACAAGAACAGCTGGCAGCAGCCAAGGTATTAGGGGTCGGAGAAGTCATCTTCCTGCGCCATGCGGACCAGAGCCTCGAAGACACACCTGAATTCAGGAAAGAGCTTGTGCGCTTGATAAGGATGTACAAGCCTGAGACAGTGGCGACTGTCGATCCATATCGGCGCTATGTCTGGCACCGCGATCATCGAATCACCGGACAGGTTGCGCTTGACGCCATCTTCCCATACGCCAGGGATCCTCACTCATTTCCCGATTTGCTGGAGCAAGGCCTTCAGCCTCACAAAGTCAAAGAGGTATTACTATGGGGCGCTCAGGAGCCTAACTACCGCACTGACATTACCAATACCTTTGACACCAAAATCGCCGCCCTGCGCTGTCACGAGAGCCAGATTAGCGGTAACCCTTTCGCATCTTGGGAAGAACGTCTTAGGGAGTGGGCCAAGATGCTCGCCGAAAAGGAAGACTACGAACTAGCTGAAGCTTTTTACCGGGTAGAGATACAATGGTAGTCAATTTCTCGATTTTCGTGGGTAATGCTCTGGCTCTGTGCTATAGCCCAAGCATCAGCAGTTAGGTTTCAAGCCAGAGCACGTCGCCGTGGAGGTCCCGAGCGTGAGGTCGCGAGACAAAGACGGCAAACTCGTCTTTTTCCTTCCTTAACACAGTAGAATCGCCATGACCAGGGTAGATCCGAGTATCATCCGGCAGCACAAAGATCTTTTTGGTTATGGACTTGATTATCTGCCTGAAATCGTCTGAAGAGCTTGTTTTGCCGGGTCCCCCAGGGAAGATAGTGTCCCCCGATAGCAGGTAGCGACCCACCCTGAAGCACAGGCTACCGGGCGTGTGTCCTGGTGTATGAAGGATGGTAAACTCCAGCTCTCCCAGCCAGAGCACGTCACCCTCATTTAGCAATATCTCCGGCGGTGGCGTCAGGTTACCGGTGTCTGCAGCATGGGCAGCCAAGGGGACTTTCAGTTCAGCACGCAACCGGGCAAGAGCACCAATATGGTCAATGTGGTTATGAGTCAAGAATATGTATCTGGGCGTGATGTTCTTCAGTCTGTCCATGATGATCTTCGGCTCTGCCGGAGCATCTATCAGCGCACCATCTCGCGTTCTTCGACAGATCAAAACGTAGGCGTTCGTCCCAAAGGGACCTAGCTCGAGTCTCTCAATCTGGATAGCATCATCTTCAGCCACGATTGTCATAGTTGACCATACCTTGATTTGACCGTGTATTCTGCATTATATCACGAGGCCAAACGGAGTCAGCACCAGCCACCGACGAAGTGTCATTGACCGCCAATAGAAAAGCAAAGTAAAATTCATGGCAATGTACAACAAGACTGTCCTGGACAATGGCCTGAGGGTTATCACCAGTACTATGCCCAACAGCCGCTCGGTATGCCTTGTTATCCTCGTGGGCACCGGCTCCTGCTACGAAAGCAAAGAGGAGACTGGCATCTCCCACTTCGCAGAACATTTATTCTTCAAAGGCACACGGCGCCGACCAACATCCAGAGAAATAACTCAAGATATTGAAGGCGTTGGTGGCGTAATCAACGGTGGCACGGACAAGGAGATAACCGTCTATTGGTGTAAAGTTGCCAGCCCTCATTTCTCCATCGCGCTGGATGTACTATCTGACCTGTTGCTCAATTCTCGTTTCGATACCGACGATATTGAAAAGGAGCGGCAGGTCATCGTAGAGGAAATAAACATGAATTTGGACATCCCTCAACACAGGGTAGACATGCTCATAGACGAGCTGCTATGGCCCGAGCAACCCCTGGGGCGCGAGGTCACCGGATACAAAGAGACTGTCTCTTCCATAACAAGGGGACAATTACTAGACTACGTTACCCGCAGATATATGCCCAATAACACTGTGCTGAGCATCGCTGGCAACATACGACACGAAGAGGCGCTGACTCAAATCGAGTCTCTGTTCCACAAATGGCCCGCCGGCGAGCTGGTCACTGGCTACACAACGAACGATGAGCAAACAAAAGCCAGGTTGCGTATTGATCCCAAAGACATCGAGCAAGCGCACCTTTGCCTGGCAGTTCATGGTTTTTCTCGTTCCCACCCTCAACGTTTTACCATTGATCTCCTTAACACAGTCCTAGGTGGTGGCATGAGCAGCCGCCTGTTTACGGAGATAAGAGAGCGAAGGGGACTGGCCTATGACATTCACAGTTATACCGAGCATTTTCTTCACTCGGGGTCATTTGGTGTTTGCGCCGGAGTCGACCCTGCCAAGACAGAGACTGCCCTGGCCGCCATACTCGAAGAGTTATCTAAAACCAAACAGGGAATTGCCACCAGCGAAGTCACCAGGGCTAAGGAATTGTCAAAGGGAACATTGTATTTACGGTTTGAGGATAGCCAGAACGTGGCGTTGTGGTATGGTAGCCAGGAAATATTGCTGCGGCAAATACTGGACATAGACGATGTTATTTCTATAGTGGATGCGATTACTGTGGACCAGCTACAGGAAGTGGCTCAACAGATTCTCACCGGCAGTGGACTTAATCTAGTTGTCACAGGACCAATTACAGAAGCTAGGCTGAGCAAGGAAAACACGTTAAGGCAACTACTTAGGCTTTGATGCAGCACAAAAGAAGAACCGCCTCACGGCGGTTCTTCACGTTCTCAGCAGATCAACCAGCGGCTGCTTAGTACTCGGGATATCCTCCTCCTCCTCCTGGCATCGCCGGCATCTTTTCCTTCTCGGGAATGTCAGTCACTAAAGACTCCGTGGTTAGAATCATGCCGGCAATGCTGGCAGCATTCTGGAGAGCACTTCTGGTTACCTTGAGCGGGTCAACAATGCCTCTCTCTATCATATTGACACCCAGTTCATCTTTGAGAGCATCGTAGCCTATGCCGGGTTTGCTTTCCTTCACGGCATTTATCACCACTGAGGCTTCTCTGCCGCTATTTGTAGCGATACACCTCAGCGGCTCTTCCATGGCTCGTCTCAAGAGATTCACCCCGGTAGCCTCATCCCCCTCCAATTTGAGTTTCTTCAAGGCGGATAAGGCATTTAGCAGGGCAACGCCGCCGCCAGGCAGGATGCCTTCCTCTACGGCGGCTCGAGTAGCCGACAAGGCATCTTCTACACGGTGCTTCTTCTCTTTAAGCTCTGTTTCCGTAGCCCCGCCTACCTTAATCACTGCCACGCCGCCCGCTAATTTGGCCAGCCTTTCCTGTAATTTCTCCTTATCATAATCTGAGGTACTGATATCAATCTCGGACCTGATTTGTTTGATTCGAGCCTCAATATCTTTTGTCTTACCCTTACCCTCAACAATGGTGGTGTTATCTTTATCGGCAATCACCTTTCTGGCTTGCCCCAAATCTGCCACAGTCACCGAATCTAATTTTCTGCCGATTTCTTCAGATATAACAGTGCCTCCGGTAAGAACGGCTATATCCTGAAGCATGGCCTTTCTTCTGTCACCAAAGCCAGGTGCCTTTATCGCCAGCGGAGATAGAGTGCCCCTCAATTTATTAACTACCAGTGTAGCCAAAGACTCACCCTCGACATCTTCAGCGATAATAACCAGATTCTTGGACACTTGCACAATCTTTTCCAGGGCCGGCAATATATCGTTTATAGCCGAAATCTTCTTGTCGGTGATGAGGATGTATGGGTCATCCAGTTCTGCTCTCATCTGCTCGGCGTTGGTGATGAAATAAGGGCTGATATAGCCCCGGTCGAACTTCATACCCTCAACAAATTCAGTCTCGAATTGCAGCCCTTTGCCTTCTTCGACGGTAATAACACCATCCTTGCCCACCTTTTCCATGACGTCGGCAATCAAGTTGCCGATTTCCGGGTCAATAGCCGAGATGGCGGCCACCTGAGCTACCTGTTCCCTACCGGCTACCGGTATGGACATTTTCTTGAGCTCCCCAACTATGGCTTCCACCCC
>JAOUDT010000202.1 GCA_029859145.1 Dehalococcoidia bacterium | reverse complement strand
GGAGCCTGTCCAGAGTACAACGAAGTACGCAGTAATCTACGTAGGACCCCTTGACCGGGTTGTAATTTTGACTGGCATGGCCCAGCCCATCGTGGTGATAATATTCGTACGGACACTGATACAGGCAAAGATTGTTCAGTAGCACAGTGAGCTCGCAACTCACCGTGTTTCTGATAGCCCTGAGTGCCCCAAAGCTCCGATTTACGTTGATGTCCAGAGTAATAGAATCGGCGCCCAACGATTCGAACAACTTGGCTCTGGCAACGCTGTTCACATGAGCAATAGTTGATACTCTTACCTGCAGTTGCGGGAACTGACGCTTGATAAGTTCAACCAGATAAGGGATCGTTACCGTAACGCTATCCGCACCGATGCTGGTAATCCAGTCAAGATGCATCAATAATTCTCGATGGGTATTCTCGTCCCATTCCATGTTGCCCATGCTGGGGGCATTCAGGAGGTAGTCAAACTTCAAGCCTGCTGAGTGAGCCTCTTCGATATATTCCTCTACCTGGTTTGCCACCATGCGGATGTTATCCGGACCCGTTCCACCACTCCCTATCATCGAGGTGGGCAAAACCCCATATATCTGTACATCAGCATCTAGCTTGCTTAATGGCAGTATCAGATCCGGGTCCCAGTTCGTCGGCACTAATAATTGCATACTACTTCACTACAATAAACAATGCTGATACCAAGCCACGCCCCCACGCCCCAATTTGTGTCTTTTTTCCTACTTAACAAAACCATCATCTATATCGTGATACGATGTATTATGAATACAAAAAAAATTCTTGTCAATACCTCCCAGTCAAAAAAACGCTGCTCCCAGATTCCGTCAACACACGGCTGCTACGCGAAATGTCTCTCTTCCGCCGAAACTGCGGAATTGAACAAGAGAGGACAAAACCTAGATTGTACGCTATATGCCTCTGTATCGTAATACGATGTATTATGAACATAAAGAACTTTTTTGTCAATACCCTCTTGATGTCGACATATGGCTGGACATATAGCACATCTCCATTGGCCTCGAATTATGATCCTGCCAAAACGACCGGACAACGAAATGTTCCTCCTTCCATTGCTGGCTTTCACTAACTAACACGTCTAAGCACCAGGCAGCAGTTTTCTCCTCCCAAACCAAAACTATTCTTCAGGCACACATTCACTTGCGCCGGGCGAGCTACGTTGGGGACATAATCCAGGTCACAGTCCGGGTCAGGGGTTTCATAATTTATGGTTGGGTGGATAATCCCTTTGTTCAGTACTAATATGGCGGCCACGGTTTCAACAGCACCGGCAGCAGTGATCCCATGTCCAATCATGGATTTGGTAGAGCTTATGGGGATTTCATACGCATGGGCTCCAAACATCATCTTAATAGCTTTGGTTTCACAGGCATCATTCAGCTTGGTGCTGGTGCCGTGAGCGTTGATATAATCAACATCCTCAATCTTCAGCCCAGCATTTTGCAGGGCAGTACGCATAGCATAGGCCTCAGCCTCAGGGGCAGGGGCAGTCGCATCATGGGCATCAAAAGACCAGCCGGCCCCAGCGACTTCGGCCAGGATAGGTGCACCTCGTCTCTTCGCATGCTCATAGCTTTCCAGAACAAGCAATCCGGCACCCTCAGCATAGACGAAACCGTTGCGGTTGAGGTCGAATGGGCGACAAGCCTTGGACGGGTCAGGTTCATGGGTAAGGGCTCCCAATTGGTCTATTCCAGCCATACCAACTGGTTCCAAGCTGGCGTCTGAACCGCCGGCTATCATCACATCGGCATACCCCAGCCGAATGAAATTCGTCGCTGTGCCTATGGCGTCAGCACCACTGGCACAAAGGCTATTTACGCTGCTGTTGGGACCCTTGGCTCCCAGCATCATGCCCACCTGCATGGATGCCGCGCTGGCAGTTGACTTCGTTATGAAGAGCGGGTCAGCTCTCCTGGGACCCACCTTCAGATACAGCTCCCATCCCCTAATAACGTAGCCTTGCTCCGTCATAGTAGAAATGATAACACCTACGCGCTCAGGATTTTCCCCAGCCATATCCAGACCGGCTGATTGTACTGCCTCTTTGGCAGCGGCAATCGCAAACTGAATGGTTCTTGAAGTCCGGTCAACTACCTTCAAGTCCATATACTTCGTGGCATCAAAGCCACGTACTTCAGCATCTACTTTCACCCGAAACTTGCTGGCATCGAAGTGAGTAATAGGACCGATGGCCGATCTTCCTGCGGCCAATCCTTCCCAGTACTCTTTCACACTCAAGCCCAAAGGATTAATGGTACCTATGCCGGTGACTACAACCTTCGGTATGTTTATCGCGCTCGGCGAATTCATCGAGTTCTCGGGCGCTCCGGTAGTGTTCATTGTTCTCCCTTTCCAGCGAGGGCCAACAGCCCTATAGAGGTGCCCCCGTCAATAATGATAGTCTGCCCTCTTATCATGAAAGCATCTTCACTGCACAGAAAAGCCACCACATTGGCGACATCCTCGGGACTCACCATCCTTCCCGCCGGTGTCGCGTAACGACTATCCTTCGCCAGCCCTTCTTTAAAATAGAACTTCAGGGCCTCTGTCTCCACAGCAGAAGCAGCTATAGCATTAACGCAAATGCCTCGAGGCGCCAGCTCTATTGCCAGGTAACGAG
>JAOUDT010000026.1 GCA_029859145.1 Dehalococcoidia bacterium | reverse complement strand
GCCCCTTTTATCGACTCATAGCGAGTTTATCAAATCCCCCGGTTGCACTGGCCTGCCAAATCGGAGAGAAAAGACCCACCACCAGAACACAGACTGCCTCCTGGCCGGCGATTGCCCAGGACCTCTAACAGATCTTATCCTTGAAGCTAACTGGCTCCATGGACTACAATCATCACGTGACCGGAGAGCTAATCAAGCGAAACGTTGCCCAATTATTAGCTGAGATCCCCGACGGGGTCGACGTGGTGGCAGCAGCAAAAGCCAGAACGCCTGCAGAGGTCCTAGAAGCTGTTCAGGCCGGCATAGGAATCATCGGAGAGAATTATGCCAAGGAGGCAAAGGAGGCGTACAAACTGGTGGGAAAGAGAGCGAAATGGCATTTTATCGGAACCCTGCGAAAGCATGATGTCAGAAAAGCAGCCCTAGAGATATTCGACATGATAGAAAGTGTCGATTCCCTAGAAATAGCCAGTGAAATTGACAAGAAATGTGCTCAAATTGAGAAGATAATGCCAGTACTGATTGAGGTGAACAGCGGTAGAGAGCCCCAGAAATCAGGAGTGCTCCCGGACCACGCGGAGCAACTGGCAAAAGACGTATCCGGTTTCAAGAACATCAAGGTGATGGGGCTCATGACCATGGGGCCCAGTTTTGACAATCCTCAAGATTTCAGACCCTATTTTACAGAGACAAGAAGGATATTCGAAAGAATCAAAGGCTTGAAGTTGCCCAATGTCGAGATGAAGTATCTTTCCATGGGCATGACCAAGTCTTATCAGGTTGCCCTGCAGGAAGGCGCCAATATAATCAGAATTGGCACCCGGATATTTGGCGAAAAAGATCAGAAATGGTAGTCGGCGTCTCTAATTTATCACCAGAGATGACGGACTATCTTGTTTAGAAGGTTGTCCAATCCCCACCCTTTGGCGGCAGAGACGAGAGCGAAGTGTTCATTGGGCAACACAATTTCCTCCTCAAAGTAAGGAATAGTAGTCAATCTCTTCAGCTCTGCCTCACTGCTCAAAGCCAGGTCTAGCTTGTTGAACACGGTGATTCTTGGCCTGTTTTCTAGATTCAGTTCTCTCAATATACTCTCTACTGTGAGGCACTGATTGGCGGCATTCTTGTGTGTTATGTCAACTATATGCAACAGTAAAGCAGCCTCGTCCAGTTCCTCCAAAGTGGCACGGAAGGCGGCAATGATGGAAGGTGGTAGTTTGTGAATGAAGCCAACGGTATCGGTGATGAGAAATCGTTGGCCGCCGGGTAGAGCCACGCGGCGAGTCACAGGGTCCAGAGTAGAAAAGAGCTTATTCTCCACTTCTACGCTGGCTTTGCTTAGGGTATTGAACAAAGTGCTCTTACCGGCATTAGTATAACCCACAAGAGCTACAACGGGCGTGCCGGTCTCCTTGCGGCGCCTCCTGTATAGTGCTCGATGCTTCCTGACACTTTCTATTTTCTGCTGAAGGAGATTGATGCGCTTGTGGATAAGGCGACGGTCAGTCTCCAACTGTGATTCTCCTGGGCCTCTGGTACCGATACCACCGCCGAGCCGCTCTAGATGGCGCCAGTGTCCGATGAGCTGGGGCAGAAGATACTCGTACTGGGCCAGCTCAACCTGGAGTTTTCCTTCATGGGTTCGGGCTTTTCGGGCGAATATGTGTAAGATCAGAGCAGTGCGGTCAACGACTTTGACGCCCAACGCCTCTTCAAGGTTTCTCTGCTGCCGTGGTGACAGCTCGTCATCAAAGATTACTGTGTCGTACCTAGTTTGATCTTTGAGCTTGATTAGCTCCTCGATTTTGCCCCTACCCATGTAGTAGGTAGACGAGGGCGCGTCCAGTCTCTGAGTTAACGTACCTACTACATTGGCACCAGCTGTTTTCGTGAGATGGGATAGCTCCTCTAAAGAATCTGTAGCTGACCAATCATGGTTGGAGACCTTGTGCCTTACTCCTACTAGGAGTGCTTGTTCTACCTTGGATTCGGTAGTAAAGAATTTCTGCTTTATCTCCTCCTCCCATGCCAGGACGATAGGCGGTCCACCCCCTCCTGCAGACGGTCATCGGAAATGGTCAGAGAGAATCTGATGTAACCCTCTCCCCCCTTGCCGTAGCCAGTTCCCGGAGTCACTGCTACCCCGACTTCATCCAGCAGTCTCTTGGCAAAATCCATGGACGTATACCCCGGGGGGATCCTAGCCCAGACATAAAAAGTCGCCTTGGGCATTCTAGCCTTTAACCCTATCTCGTTAAGGACTTTTACCAGTTTATCTCGGCGCCGTTGAAAAATAGCATTATGCTTGGCAATGTGTTCTTGGGAGCCGCGCAGAGCTTCCACAGCAGCATATTGAATTGCCTGAGGAACCCCTGAATCCAAATTGGATTTAACTCTAAACAGAGCGTTTACCATATCAGCATTACCTACCATCATGCCTATTCTCCATCCTGTCATGTGGTAAGTCTTGGACAGGGAATGAAATTCGACCCCTACTTGCTTTGCCTCAGGAATCTGCATGAAGCTGGGTGCCCTGTAGCCGTCAAAGGCGACTTCGGTATAGGGAGCGTCGTGGCAGACTGCCAGGCCGTGTTGCCGTGCGAAATGAACTGCTTTTTCAAAAAACTCCAGGTCAGCTATGGCGCCCGTAGGATTGTTGGGATAATTAAGCCACATGAGCTTTGCCTTATCGGCGATCCCGTCCGGAATAGCCTCAAAATCGGGTAGGAAATCATTTTCTTCTTTCAGAGCCATGAAGTAGGGCTCACCACCGGCCAGTATAGTGCCCATAGAAAATGGCGGATAACCCGGGTCGGGGACCAATGCCACGTCGCCAGGCTCGATTAAGCACAGCGCCATATGCCCAATCCCTTCCTTGGAGCCAAGAAGTGGCAGGACTTCTTTAGCCGGGTCCAGGGCAACCCCAAAGCGTCTTTCGTACCACTGGGCAATGCCTTGACGAAGTTCCGGCAACCCATCAGTTTCAGGATAACCATGGTTTGCGGGGTCATGTGCTGCCTCGCATATCCGCTCAATAATATGTGACGGCGTAGGCAAATCAGGGTCGCCAATGCCAAAATCGACTATATCCTTTCCCCTAGCTTGAAGCTCGGCGATTTTACGATTTATTTCCACGAAAAGATATGGAGGCAGTCTATCAAGTCTTCCAGCTAGTTTCATCAGTTTGAGTCTCCAAGCCACTCACCCGTGAAAACCTCTTCCACAGCACCGGTAAGCAACACCTCTCCTACCCTATCCCAGGATACTGTCAAAGTGCCGCCTGGAAGCATTATGTCAAGTTCTCTATCTACGTAGTCCAATAGCTGAGCGGCCACAGCTATAGCGGAGGCACCGCTGCCACAGGCCAGAGTCTCTCCGACACCGCGCTCCCAGACCCTGGCTTCTACCTTTCCCCTGCTCAAGACTCTGGCTACCTCAAAATTGGTCCTTTGGGGAAACGCAGCGTGCCTCTCTACTTTCGGTCCTATCTCAGCTAGAGGAAAATTACCGACTGGCCGGGATAAGAAACTAACGGCGTGGGGATTACCCATGGATAGAAGAGACAAAGTTAACTTCTTCCGATCTATCATCAGAGGATAATTCAATATTGGTGTTATGTCAACTTGAACATTGACCGGAATCTGCTCCGCCTGGAACCGGGGCAAGCCCATGTTCACCTCCACCCGGTTAACCCTATTACCTGACATATAGGCTTGGACCTTTCTTACCCCCGACAAGCTCTCTATTGAAAGAGAGCGATTGCTTTGTCCCGCCCGCAACGGCATCTTGTCAGTCAAACCTTTCTCGATGGCATACTTGGCAAAACATCTCAGCCCATTGCCAGAAACCTCGGCCTCAGAACCGTCGGAATTGAAAAGACGCATCCTTAAATCGGCAACGGCTGAATTCTGCACCAGCATCAAACCGTCAGCTCCCACTCCAAAGTGGCGGTCGCACATAGCCTGGGCCAGCTTTGGCCAATCTACCTCCATGGTTCTGGCGTCAGTCAGGAGGAAGTCATTGCCCGTGGCCTGCAATTTGGAGAATTTCATGACATGAAGCCTTCTATCAGACCCCTGACTTCGTTCAGGGCAACGATGCTGGCTTCTCTTTCTGTCCCACCCACGTCAAACCAGTGAATCCTGCTATCGTTGAGGCGAAACCAAGCGTACTGGTGACGAGCCAGTCTATGAGTTTCATATTTCATTCTATCAATAGCCTCGGGCAAAGTCATCTCGCCTCGTAGAAACTGGCCTATTTGCCTGTAGCCCATTCCGGACATAGAAGGCAACGAAGGGTCATAACCTTTCTTCAATAGCTGTTCCACTTCTTCAACTAATCCCCTTTGTATCATCCTATCAACCCGCGAATCAATCCTTCTATATAACTGGACTCTTTCCTGAGTAAAGCCGATGATCAAACCGGACAATCTTGGTACCTCTTTGCGCTGTAGTTGAGAAGGTGGTTGCCCTGTTGCATAGTAGATCTCCAGAGCTCTTATTACGCGCCGGATATTTCTGGGATCGATTTTTGCCGCTGCTGCAGGATCGATAGCTTTCAAATCGCGGTAAAGACTCTGGCTATCGCCTTGCTCTGCCCTAGATTCCAACCGACGTCTCATCTCTCGATCAGGTGGCACCTGAGGTATCTTCCACTTTTCTATCAGCGACCACACATAAAGCCCGCTGCCACCCACAAGTAATGGCAGTTTGCCCTTCTGTCGAATGGTCTTCGAGGCCTCCAAGGCCAGTTGGTGATACACGGCCAGGCTAAAACCTTGGTCGGGATCCACCACGTCAATGACATGGTGAGGAACCGATGCCCTGTCAGCCAAGCTCGGTTTGTTGGTCCCAATATCCATATACCGATAGACCTGGCGGCTATCTGCGCCTATTATCTCCAGGGGAAAGTACTGAGCAAGGTGTAGAGCGACATCACTTTTGCCTACGGCGGTGGGACCAACAATAGCGATCACTGGTTACTGATTACTTGGCTCTCTTTTTGATTTCCGCAGTTTTCTCAACAATGCCCACGAATTCCTCGGCTTTCAGGCTGGCTCCACCAACCAGGGCACCGTCGATTTCGGGACGAGAAAGAAATTCAACGATATTAGCGCTGGTAACGCTGCCACCATAAAGGATGCGCAAATCCTGAGCCGTGCTCCTATTCCAGAGTTTACCCACAACGTCACGAATAAACTCGATAGTGACTGCTGCCTGTTTGCCGCTTGCCGCCTTGCCTGTGCCAATAGCCCAGACTGGCTCGTAGGCAATCACAAACTCACGGACAGGCTCTATATCCTTCAAGCCTGCCCTTACCTGTCTATTGACCACTTCGTCAGTCTTGCCCGCTTCATTCTCTTCGAGCCTCTCCCCAACGCACAAGATAGGCTTAAGCTTGTTTGTCAAAGCCGCGCCTACCTTCTTATTAACTATCTCATCAGTTTCCCCAAAATACCATCTGCGCTCTGAGTGCCCCAGTATGACAAATTCGCACAGCTCGCTCAGCATCAAGGGAGATATTTCACCGGTGTAGGCTCCTTTGGCCTCAAAATACATATTCTGGGCACCAAGCTGGATAGATGAATTCTGAAGCATCATACTTATGGCGACCAGAGACACGAATGGCGGACAGAGTACCTTCTCCACTCCTTCTATCCTGTCCAGTCTCTCAAGCATCTCGAGAACAAGCCGTTCGGCTTCAGTCGCCGTGGTATTCATCTTCCAGTTGCCTGCAATCATAGGAATACGCATTTCACAACCTCCCGTTATTTTGTATCCAGCAGAACTTCCACACCAGGTAAGGTGGCGCCCTCCAAAAACTTCAGACTGGCGCCGCCACCTGTGGAAACATGGGTCATCTTATCAGCTAATCCCATTTCCTGAACTACTTCAGCGGAAGAGCCACCACCAATGATCGTAGTGGCATCGAGGGTGGAAAGAAAGCTGGCTATAGCCCTGGTTCCCTGGGCAAACTGGGGCATTTCGTAAATCCCCATAGGGCCGTTCCACATGATCGTACGACATTTTCTTAGCTCATTATGAAAAAGCACGATCGATTTAGGACCAATATCCACGATATGGCTACCCGCCGGTATATCAGTTGTTGGCACTACTCTGATTGAAGCTCCGGCTTTGATTTCCTGTGCCACCACTGCGTCGACGGGGAGCAGAAATGGCACCTTCCACTCCTCGGCTTCCTGCAACAACTTCTTGGCCAAGTCCAACTTGTCGTCCTCTACCAAAGAGTGCCCTGTCTCATATCCCTGCGTCTTCAGGAAAGTAGCGGTCATGCCACCACCAACCAGCAACATGTCAACCCTCCTTAGCATATTTTGCAGCAGATCTATCTTATCGCTCCCTTTAGCACCCCCTATAAGGCAGCCCCAGGGTCGCTCGGGATTATGCAAGAGCTTCTCCATAACGTTCAGCTCCTTGTTCATCAAGAATCCAGCCACCGCCGGCAAGTATTTAGCTACACCCACGATAGAGGCATGAACCCGATGAGCAGTACTAAAGGCGTCATCAACGTAAATATCTGCTAGTCTGGCTAGCTTTCGGGCAAAGTCGGGATCATTTGCTTCCTCTTCGGGGTGAAAGCGCAGATTCTCCAAAACCAGAATATCGCCCTCTTGCAGTGTACCTACCTTGCTTTCTACTTCCTGGCCTATGCAATCAGATACCGTGCTGACAGGCAAGCCCACAAGCTGAGACAACCTCTGTGCTGCTGGCGCCATCCGCAAGTTGTCAACTACTCTGCCTCCGGGGCGTCCCGAATGTGAGCAGATGATGACCTTAGCTTTATGGTCAACGAGATATTTGATAGTAGGTAGTGAAGCTCGTATGCGACTATCATCGCTAATTGCACCACTGTTGACATTGAGTGGGACATTGAAGTCGACTCTGAGCAAAACCCTCTTGCCTTCAACATCTATATCTGCGACAGTCTTCTTCGGCATCTTTCCCTCCTAGAAATCGCGCTTGAACAGAAAGCCGGCAGCTTCTTTAAGTGGAGCCACACTAGATGTGTCAAGGCAACTGGCTTCGAGGTGTGCCAGAGCTCTGTAGTAGTATTGCTCAGCGAGATTCTCAGCATAATTTCTAGCTCCCAAATCGTCCAGAATCTTGGTAACCTCTTTGATATCTTCGCCTTCGATAGATTCCTGAGAGTAGCGCTTCCTGAGCCTCTTTCTTGCTGTACCCTTACTATTCTGCAGCCCGTAAGCTACCGGCAAAGTCTTCTTTCTCTGACAGACGTCGCCAGCCGACTTGCCAACGCTTTCCTCCGCTCCCCAGATTCCCAAGATGTCGTCGTGAATCTGAAACACCATGCCTAACTCTCCGCCGAACGAGCGAAAAGAAGCCACCAACTTACTATCTTCGTTGCCCAGGTATGCGCCCAAAGAAGTTGCCACGGCAAACAAGGCTGCTGTTTTCTTAGCTGCCATGTCAAGGTAGTCCTCGACAGTGACGTCTAGACGGTTCTCATATTCAACGTCCAAGTATTGTCCCTCACAAAGCTCCAGGCAAGCCTCACTCAACATCTTTATGCAATTGACAATGTCTCCGGCAGCTATTCCCTTCTCCTTTAGTCGAAGCAACCCTGAATAAGCTAGGGCGAACATGGCATCGCCAGCATTTATCGCCTGGGACTCAC
This sequence comes from Dehalococcoidia bacterium, assembly GCA_029859145.1. GTDB lineage: Bacteria > Chloroflexota > Dehalococcoidia > GIF9 > AB-539-J10 > RBG-13-51-36. The sequence continues at coordinate 3,195 of JAOUDT010000026.1, read as the reverse complement.
CCCATAACTTCCACACAGTTGGCCGGTGATGGCGCTCATAGCTAGTATCTTCGATATCGTCGTGGATTAAAGAGAAATTATGCATGAGCTCGATGGCTGCGGCTGCGGGTATCGCCTGCGAAGTATCACCTCCCACCGCCCGACAACTAAGAAGGCAAAGGATGGAGCGGATGAACTTGCCCGATTCTTTCCTACAGAAATGCCCATGCTCATCCCGCCAGCCCATATGATATCGTAGTATATTGCCAAGCGCCGGAGGACAGCTATCGATAATCTTCTTTGACTCAACTATCACTGTGTCGCGATAAGATGCGAAGGAGCTCGGCAACTCATGTTCTTTGACCATAGAAGACAGTCCATATTAACGGCTAGAAAAACATATTGTCAACTAGGTGAAATTTGTTCCCTGCTCCCAACGTCTCTGCAACAGGGGCCAGGCATAGCCACAACATACAAGCCAACTGCTGATAGAAAGCTTGCCGAAACTCTACTAGCGCGCTATAATTGGCAATTTAGTAAAGAGAGTGCTAATAGCGGGAGGTAAGTAGATGAATTGTACTGTCTGCGGAAACCCACTGCTTTATGACAGGGTTGTTTTCCACTGTTCCTGTGGTGTCTTTACACATTCTTATTGTTGGGATCAGCATGTACTGCAAGCCCACCGACCGTCCTTTGAGATAGGTAGCGTTAATCTGGATGGCGAATTCAAAGCAAGAGAGAGCAGAAAAGAGCAACCGGCCTCCAAGGCAAAGGTACCCGGTGGGCAAAGCTCGGAAGAAGAAAAAGCACCCCTTTTGGAGTAGGGGAGGATATACACATGCCTACGTATCAATATCGCTGTCTGAATTGTAGCCTGCAATTCGAGCTTAAACAGAGCTTTAACGACAAGCCCGTAGCCGATTGTCCTAGCTGCCACGGAATTGCCCGCCGCGTCTTCTGTCCCGTCCCCATCATATTCAACGGCCCAGGCTTCTACGTAACCGACTCCCGTGAGGAGAAGGGAAAGGGGTCCAATCCTTCAGGGTTAGGGAAAAGAGATAACGGAGGTAGCAAGTCATGAAGTGTCCCATCTGCGGCAAGGAAGCCAGGGTTCGTATTTATTACTGTGCCAAATGCGCTGTTTATGTGCACCAGAAATGCTGGCAGAAACACGTGGCACAGGCCCACAAGGGCTAGCTCACGATCGTATTGTTATCATTCCTGCCCTATCATGCTATACTTGATTTGGCTGTCCCTGTAGCTCAGCTGGACAGAGCGGCTGCCTTCTAAGCAGCGGGTCGAGGGTTCGAATCCCTCCAGGGACTCCACCAAGCTGGCCAGAGAAACTGCTTTTACAAACAAAAACTACGGTGCAGCCAATATTGCACCAAATGGTCAGTCTGGCGAGGAGTAGTGGTGGAGGTAAGGGCTGAAAGCCTAGTTCAGTGTTTCTTCTGGACAGTTTTTTTTCGGCTTTGCCTTTTTGTCCGGGCGGCTCTTCTTCTACGCACCAAGAGAATCGTCAGTCCGGCTGCCACCACCACTGCCGCTATAATCCCGCCGATTAGCGGCCAGTTGAGCGCGAGATTGGCAATCACGGCGTAATCGCCATGCATGGTTTGGTATCCAGAAAAAGGATTCAAACGACTGTTGAAACCTCAACTTTTCGCCAGCCTTCACTGAGCTAGCAGGTGATATAATATATGCGATGTTTTGGATACAGGCTTGAACGAAAAAAGATATCTAATAATCGTGTGGGTCGTGGTGGCAGCGGCGCTGATTTCAATCCTGCTTTACACGGTGCTAGCCAACCAGCGGACGGTCATCACCGGCCTGGCAGCTGAGCCGGCGAAAGTTCTTCCCGGAGGAAGCAGCCAGATTGTGTGTAATGCTACGGCGCCCCGTGGCGGCGTCCTAAGCTATGATTGGTCGGCTAGCGGAGGGAACATAACTGGCGAGGGACCTACGGTTATCTGGACTGCTCCCTACTCTCAAGGTTCCTACAGAGTCACAGTCACGGTAACTGATAGCCGCGATAACAAGGTGACAGATTATCTAACTGTCATAGTGAGGATCGATAGCGCGCCCGTTATTCACGGCTTGCCAGCCAATGCAGATTGGGTTACTCCCTTGGGTACTCTCACGATTACATGTAACGCTTCAGACTCTGACGGCGATGAACTGAGTTATGAGTGGAGAGCTAGCGGAGGTAATATCAATGGCACAGGTACAGTTGTAAGCTGGACTGCTCCCGAAGAAGTCGGCCTATACAACATCACAGTTATAGTCAGGGACGGCTATGGCGGGGAAGACATGAGGGTGTTGACTCTTGGCGTAGCACTTAATCCTCCGCCAACTATTGAGAAACTGGTTGTTACTCCCAAGGGAAACCCATATTTGAGAGTACCCACGCAGTCCGGGTGCGATTGCGATGTCTGGATATCAGAAGAATACGATCTTGAGTGCGTGGCTTCAGGTACAAGTGGCGACCTGGTCTACAATTGGTCATGCGATGGTGGCGTAATTTCTGGGGCGGGCTCCAATATTACCTGGACTGCCCCGAATCAGACATCCATCAAGGTTACAGTCACGGTCGCGGTATCTGTCGAGGGCAATACCGCAGCTAAGAACATAGTCTTCTGGATACCCTTTTGTGCATGCGGTTCCTGGGGATTGGAGTCCCTGGAGATTTCATTCTAGCTAAGGCATAGTCTTGCCACTGGCAACTTGCACACTACTGGCATTTCATACAGAACATGAGTGAGAAATAACGAGAGGCTAGTGCATTTTGCTCAAGCCAAGTAAAGAGGAGAACCGAATTGACGCTTGTACCATTCAGAGTCCGGGCTGGTATGTGCTGAAAACTCAAATCAATGTTTTTTCCGGGCAGCTCTCCTTCGGCTCTGTTTCTTCTTCGCGGCTGCTCTCCTTCTACGCACGAACAAAATCGCCAGTCCCGCTGCTACCACGACTCCCGCTATAATCCCACCGATTAGTGGCCAATTCAGTGCAAAGTTGGCGGCTATGGTGTAGTCGTCGTGCATGGCAATAATGGTTGTGGCGGCGTTGACATTAGAGAGAGCGTCCGTGTCACCGGTCCACTTGGTAAGGCGGTAGCCCATCTTAGGCCCTGCAATCAGGCGAACCATCACCTCGGCATTATACGTGAACACTCCCTCGCCAGGCGTGGTGACAGAACCGTGGGGGCTGGTGGAG
>JAOUDT010000025.1 GCA_029859145.1 Dehalococcoidia bacterium | reverse complement strand
ACTCCGGGCGTATCACGCCGAGGCCAAACGCCTTGCATCCCCACGTGGCAACAATATGGGATAAGTCCCCCGAACCCATCTCGCCAAACTTGTCGGCTTGACCGATAGTGTCACCGATAATACCCGCCAGCCGGTCTACGATAGGGTCATCGGCGGGAGGCACGGTTGGGATGCCCTGAACACGCTCAAGTTGCCAGGTAACACCTGGAACAGAGGCAAGCGTATCGAGCAACTCTTTCTTGGCGTCCTCCAGATTCTCTTCGGGAATCAACCTCCGGTCCACCGATATGAGACATTCATCCGGCACGATATTGGTCTTAATGCCGCCCTTTATCATATTGATATTCAACCTGCCTTCCATCCGGCTGAGCTTCGTATCAGGGTGGGTGGGGACATTGGATTTTCTCTGCTCCACTTTGTGTTTCAGATCAAGAAGTGCCTGAATCAAAAGGCTGGCCTTCTCGATGGCATTCTCTCCAAGATGAGATAGTCCAGAATGTACCGATTTGCCGATCACTTTGATGTCAACGTGCAGTGCCCCGAGGCCGGCTATAGAAACAAATCCAAAGCTGGAATCAAGGTTGAGAAAATGGGCGCCCGCAACAGGCTCCAGATATTGCCTCAGGTACTGGATCTGGCTGGCCTGGCTGAACTCTTCGTCGGTGGTAAGCATCACCGAAACATCAAAGTTGAGGTGCTTCCCTTTGAGAGGTTCCATAGCCAGAAGGAGGGCCACTATACTTCCCTTCATGTCGGCAGCGCCCCGACCATAGACCTTCCCGTTTTCAACCCTGGGCTCAAAGGCGTCCCAGCCTTCGGCCGGAACGACATCGATATGGCCGTAAAGAATCAGGCGTGGTTTACCTTTCTGGCGGCGGTGGCAGATGAGATTGACCCTTCCTTCTCGTCCTTCCGCATGTTCAGCCGGAATTGCTAGCCTTCTTGTATCAAAGCCTGACTTCTTGAACAAGGGCTCAAGATAATCGATTGCCTTGCCGTAGTTCAGACCCGGCGGTACAGTCGTGTTAATGGAAATTAGATCTTTAAGGACTTCAACGTATTTCACTTCTGCCTCCCTTTGGTTAGTCTACTGCGTCTACGGCTGGATTGTAACATAGTTTCCGGCAACCCCGGTCACCTACCCCGCGAAGGATAGCCTCCGCGGAATTCTTGGGGTCCGGGAGCAGCTTCAGGTCGCGCAGAACGCCCTCTTGTGTGATGGCAAGTCACAGCTCAGGACAAATGCTCGATTACGATAGGCTCGATATCGTCTGCCAGTTTGAAGCCGAATATTCTGGAGTAAAAGTAGAGTTCCGCGTCAAGAGCTCGCTTGATATTTTCAGCCTTTCTGAAGCCGTGCTGCTCACGATGGAAGAGTATATAGGCAGTCGGTATCCCTTTTCGGCGGAGAGCGTTTACCATTACTTCTGCCTGGGCCGGGGGAACGACTTTGTCCTCGTCTCCCTGAAAGAAGATTACTGGACACGATAACCGTTCCACATGCTTGATTGGCGAACGTTCGGAGTAAAGGTCGCGAGCGCCGGGATATGGCCCAACCACCCTGTCAAGGTAGCGTGACTCAAACTTGTGTGTATCTGTGGCTAGAGCCTCCAGGTCGCTCACGCCGTAGTAGCTGGCTCCAGCTTTGAAGACATCCCGGAAAGTCAGGGCAGCGAGAGTAGTATAACCACCGGCGCTGCCGCCCCGAATGATCGTGCGCCTCTCGTCTATTTCGCCGAGTTGACTAAGATAACGGGCGCAGTTGACACAGTCATCCACGTCCACAATTCCCCATCTGCCGTCCAGTCTCTGTCGGTAGGCTCTACCGTATCCGGTGCTGCCGCCATAGTCTACGTCGGCCACAGCAAAGCCGCGACTTGTCCAGAACTGAGTACTCAGATCCAGGGTGCTTGAAGTGGCTCCGGTTGGTCCACCGTGGCCTATGACCATTAGCGGGGGACGTTCACCAGCAGGGGCAGCATAGTCATTGTTTTTCGGCCTGTAAAAGAAAGCATGAGAGGTCAGCCCGCCTTCGGTCGGGAACTCAATCGCCTCAGGCACCGACAGATATTCCGGGGGGACTGCGGCCCGGGTCGAGCGCGCCAGAGTCTCGAGCTTACCGCTCGCTATTTCAAGCCTGACAACAGACTCGGCTTCGGTTGGCGAACCGGCAAGAAAAACAGCAAATCCCGGGCTGGCACGAACCCCGGAGATCACGGTGTAAGGTACCTTAATTTTGTTGAGTCTGTGGGTTGCCGGGTCGAGAGTGGCTAGGTGCCAAGTACCATCCTTCTCATAGCTACAGATCAGGCGGTCCGATTCGAAGGCGTAGGTTGATCTCCCGAAAACCCAGTGTGGTACTCCGAATTCGGCTTCCATCGGACAGAGCGCCTCGACAGAACCCTCCTTCCAGCGATAAAGATTCCACCAACCGGTCCTCTCTGAGATAAAATAGAGTGTTCCCTCAGGCGAGTACTGTGGCTGGCAAATAGACTCATCCTTGCCTCCGGCTATGTGTATCGGATTACCAATTGACCCGTCCTTTCCGACTTCGCCGACCCACAGCTCCGTATAGTCCCAAGGCATGTTGGGGTGATTCCAGGTGAGCCATGCCAGGCGAGAGCCATCCGGGCTGATGCGCGGCGAAGAGTAGAAATCGTTCCCTGAAACGAGCCTCTGAAAATGCTCTGCGCCGTCCAGACTGACTGCCGCTAGATAGTTTTCCGCTTCTCTGTCGCTGTCCGTATGGTCCTCACAGACGCAAATCATTCGATTCCGATGACGGTCTATGACGCCATCCGCATAGCGTATTCTATTTTCAGGGGTCACAGGCTCGGGCACAGAATTTGGAGTCTGCCGGTAGAGGCGCTGGTCCGCGAAATTGGAGAAGTAGACCGTGCCCCGGTCTACTCTGTAGGCTCCGCCGCCGTATTCATGCACCCGGGTCCTGACGTTGAATGGCTTCGGCGTGATATCGGCGATCCGGCCTTTCGGCGAACGACGCACAATCACATATCGTCCTCCCTCCTCCGGACGCATCTCTACCCAGTATATGTCATTGTTATCCACCTCGACTTGCCTATCGAATCTGACTACTCTCGATGCAACCAGGTCCGAAGTCACCGGTGATTTCCAGGAACCATAACTCGCGGTTATTGTTTTTCTCATCCTAATCTGCTGGCCTCACTTCGATTAATTTCGACGAAATCTACCATGCTGGTTTGTTCGTGTCAAAGCGAAGGCTACTAGGTGTGTGGGCCTACGCATAGCGGCGATGCAGTAATCCACTACAATGTCGCTTTTGAGTACATGGTGGCACGTTTGCCTTTCCGGTGCTACATGACAAGATAGGCTGGAAGTCAGCAGCCAGCAGCGATGCGAGGTTTGAACATGCACGTAGATATCATGGTTTTCTGTACTAGAGTCTGACAAAGGATTATACTTTCGGTCATGTCCGACATTGATTTGACCATCAGAAACGAAAAGAAAGAAGATTACAGAAATGTTGAGCAGCTGGTACGCGAGGCATTCTGGAATTTCTATGTCCCTGGATGCAACGAACACTATATGCTGCACAATCTCAGAAACAGTAACGATTTCATTCCTGAACTTGACTTCGTCGCCGAAAGTAAAGGCCAGATTGTGGGGCAGATTGCCTACAGCCGGGCGGTCGTCAAACGCAAACAGGGTGAGGAAAAGCAAGTCATAACCTTTGGTCCCGTAAGCGTACTACCCGCGTTTCAGAGAGGAGGCATAGGTAGCGCTCTGATTATTCACACAATTAATCTTGCGCGGGACATGGGGCATCCGGCCATTTGCATCTATGGAGACCCGAGATACTATAGCCGGTTCGGTTTTAGATGTGCCGAGAAATACGAAATCAAGACTGCCGAGGACAAGTTTGCAGTTAGCTTGCAGGTACTGGAGCTGAGGCAGGGTGCATTGAACGACGTGTCTGGAAGATTTATTGAGAGCGCTGCTTTCACAGTGAATGAGACCGAATTTGCGCAATATGATGCCACCTTTCCTTTCAAAGAAAAAAAGGAAACAGACTCACAGGGGGAATTCAGGCTTCTGGCCAGCCTTCGATATTAATCACGCCTTCAGCGGCTCGATGAATAGTGTTTTTTCAGGGTCCTAGCAGCCATGTTTGTGCGGTCTACAGCTAGTTGAACTTGTTCATGGCTGCATTTATTCCCTGAGCAAGAAAGCAGTCGATGGCTTCAGCCACTTTAGCAATGACAGGCTTGATTATGGCTGCTTCCTCGGGAGAGAAATCGCTGAGCACATAACTGACTACAGCATCCTCGCTCATGGCTTGCTTTTCTCCCTGAGGTCGCCCAATCCCCACCCTGATTCGGGGGAAGTCCTCGCTGCCCAGGGCGGAAATAATCGAATTCATCCCCTTGTGTCCTCCTGAGCTACCGCTCTGTCGCAGACGAATTTTGCCAAGGGGCAAATCGAGCTCATCGTATATTACCAGGAGGTCGCTCAAAGGAATCTTGTGCTTGCGCACCAGGCAAGCCACGGATTTGCCGCTGAGATTCACAAACGTCCCAGGCCTAGCCAGCAGCAATTTCTCACCTCTCACTTGCGCGATGCTTACTCTAGCCTGGCATTGTCTTCGGTCAAAGTGGACAGAATGAAGCCTGGCGTAGTAATTGAGGCACTGGAAGCCAATATTGTGGCGGTTATGGGCATAGTTCTTGCCGGGGTTTCCCAGACCAACGATAAGTTTCATTGACTTAGAGTTTATGGGAACTCAGTCTCCGGATATTATGGCTGATTCTGCTGACAGTAGGCAAATGCTCGTTATGATAAACAGCAGGATTGATTGGCTCAACTCACTTTAGTCTTCTATTCTTAAGCTCGGGCTGGGCGAATCCTTGCATTGTCACCCACAATTAGTCTTGATACTTTACTGGCAAAATAGCATTTTGTGACTCGTTAGCTCGAGAAAGGCAGAGAATTGGAGCACCGTGCCCCAATACAAGTAAAACCTACTGTGATACAGGCACACTCTGTGTCTTGTCGAATGCTGCTACGATATATTCCCGTATGGTCACCAGCATAATGGCATTATCGGGAGCCGTTACAAAATGCCTCAGTTGAGGATGTCTGGCAAGGAGAATAGCTTCAAACAGGCTCTTATTGTCTGTTTCTTCGCGGGCGGTGCCGACTACTGTTATGGCAATGGCCTGGGAAGTATCGGAAGGTTTGTTGGTCCTGTTGTCAATTAGTAATGAAATATTAGGATTATCTTGTATGTTTCTATATTTTCGCGTATTCCGCCCAGTAACAAAGACGAGTGATTTTAGGTCATCAGTTGCGGCAAAAGACACCAGATTGCTATGTGGCAAGCCCTGACCAAGCGTGTTTAGCACCGCGAAGTATTGCGCGCCTACTACCTCTCTCAGCAACGCCTCATGCCGGGGCATTCTCAACAGTTACCCTCCAAATCAAAGAGACAGTTTGTAAAACTATTCTACTATTCCTTCCCGAAGGTCTCAAACTGATAGGCTGGCAAGATTGGCTATAATATGGTCCTGGTAGGAATCTTCGGGTCGGGGATTCCGCATGTCAGGATGAGAACTGGTCTAGTTGTGCAACAATGCTCCGAATTGTCAACCCATCGGGTGTGGTACAAACTCATTTCCCTACGCTTGGGAAAAAAGGATTGACGAGATACTATGCGCATCGGCCTGTTGCCTTTGAGCATATTGACAGCGTCTTGCCTATTTAGCAATACAATAGTAGCCTTTCCCCTTAACGCACTTACCGGAGACTTGCTTTCGCTGTTTTAAGGCATCAAGTATGGCCCAAACCTCCAAGTGTCTGGCGCCAACAGCCTCTGCCAGTTCCTCGATTTCGAATGCATCATTCGGATGTGCCTCCAGAAATTTGAGCACTTTGGCTGATAATGTGTCTATACTATCGTCAAATTCCCTCCTCGTTATTGGCATAGCATTCTCCTTTCCTTAGCCTGCAAACCACTGCGTCAATCAATACAAAATCCAGTAATTATCTTACTACAAAATGCGACAGGGTGTCACACGGAAAATTGGCTTGACGTGTAACTAAGGGGAAAAGCATTTTGCCAGCTTCAGAAGCGGTCAAACGATTCCCCAATCTTGGACCATTTCGGCAAGCTGAGACTTCCAGGTGCGCTATCGGTTTAGTATCCAGAGCCGCACATTCAGATTGGCTGCGATACTAACCCAGATTATATATGGAATAAGAAGTCCGCCCGCGATGAGTGACACACCAAAGAACATAACGATGTTGACTAGTATCGCTATCCATAAGAGAAGAATCACGATCATTCCACCGATAGTGGACCTGAGCCCAAAGAAGATTGCCGACCATAGGATGTTCAGCACCAGCTGAACCCAAAATATGATGAAAGCTATTGTTACACCTTCTTGCCCCAATCCTTCACGCCAGACCAGGAAAACGGCTATACCCATCAGAAGGTAAAGAGTGATCCAGACGGGTCCGAACGCGGAGTTGGGGGGAGTAAAGGCTGGTTTCTTTAGGCTTGCATACCAGGTCGCTATTGCGCGCGTAGTGAACATCGCGCCAACGCCACCCGCGCCTTCACAGGCAACTATACTCACCACCAGCTTGACTATATCTGTGCCACTCAAACCACTGGACTCCACTGAGAGTTGATTTCTTTACAAATCTCGTCTTTGTCAAGATTATCCACTTCAGACAGAGTTTGTCAAACAATTGACCCAGGTGTTCGTTCTATGGGCTAGCGAGCTCAGAACAGAGTCCTTTTCCAGCAATTCAGCAACAAGGGTAACAGGCGAGACACTAGTCGCACATTTCTGATTATTCCGTATTTTAGCTACGGCCAGTGAGGAAAGACCGATTGACTTAACGTGCTTTAATCTTCCACTTTCAAGCTTGATTAGCTAAGCGGTCTTATATTCGTTAGTATTTCGGCCTTAACGCTTTAGAATATCCTATTTTAGAAAGGCTGCATAAACGGCATTAACATAAATGAGTTCAGAAGACGAGTATTGAAGCGCGGAATCATTTACCAAACCAGGAGTGCCTATAAGACGCTCTTGGACAGGTACATAAAGATGATGGGCAGAACTGCAAGTATGGCCACGTGGGGTTGAAAGAGAGCACACATGACCCCTGCTAGAGCCAGCGCTCAAATGCTTGGCCGGGGTTGCTCAATCTGTACGAGCTTTGTGTAAACGAAATTGGCCCCGTTCTGGAGTGTTGCATTTATCGTCAAAGGATACCAGCCATCACTGCTGAATCCCCCTCCTCCGATTAGAGTGAGCGTGCGGCTAGTGCTTTTATTAGCCTCCAAAGGATTCGAAGGAGTAACATCAAAGGTAAAGTCGTAGGATCCACCTACTTCAAGAGTGGCAGCTAACGAAACAACAGGCTCGAGACCCACATTCTTCATGGTTATTTTGACTCCCGGCCCTCTAGGATTAACCGGCCCGACAGGCCCCATCACAGACACGATTTCGATCGGTTCCTTATCTTGCGACACTACAATCGGAAAGGAATAGGCTGTATGCTCTGTATACTCTCCTGCAAACGTGAGCTCTCCAGACTCGCCTACGCCCGAAAGGAGGCCATAGTTGACCTTTAGCTTGTAGTAAGCTTCGTCACCTACGATTGTGTATACCGTGTCTGCTGACAGGTAATGGTGACCATCCTGAGGATCCCAGGTGGTCATTGCCTGCTCCCTGATAATAGAGTCATGACAATCGAAGAGGACCACATCAACGGAACTTATTTCAATGGGTGTGTTGACTAGAGGAGTATCCATAGTGCAGCGGATTTCAATCTGTTCACCCACGCTAGCATAGACCCCAGCAGGTGAGACCGTAAGTTCAAAGTAGCCTAATGGTATGGTCTCAGTTTTGATCTGGGTGGGAGGAATATGTTCCTGGTCTTGCGACACTGAGACTGGATAGCAGCTCAGGAATGGATAAGTCTCGTGGTCAACGATATTCCAGATATAGGCGGGGTTGGTCGCAGCAGGAGGGACAGCGCATATTTCCCACCCTGCACCTGAGAACGTGGCGATGTCCTGCATTTCCGCCGTGGTTTTGCCCGTGCCACCAGCCGAAATAGCTTGTCCGCTGGTTTCGGTGTCCCAGAAAGAGTTGCTGATGGTGCCTTCCCCTTCGTTCTCTGCCACCAGACCACCCACGCTGGCATGGCCACTGACGCCGCCTGTGGAATAGGAATTACTCACATGGCCATAATTAAGTCCGACCAGTCCGCCAACAGTATAGTTGCCGGTCACTCTGGCGGTGGAATAAGAATCACTCACAGTGCCATAAGAATTCGATCCCACCAAGCCGCCAACAATATGATTGCCATTCACGCTGCCTGTGAAATGGGAGTTGCTCACAACACCATAGAAATTATCTCCCACCAGACCGCCAACAAACGCCTCGCCGGTCACGGTGCCGTTCACGACGCTGATATCTTCGATGCGCCCTCCCTCATCAACAACGGCGAAGAGCCCCACAAACCCATCGCCGGTCACGTTAGCATTCACCACTCTGATACCCTTGATGACCCCTTCCCGCCCAACCTCCCCAAAAAGGCCGGCACCGAGCTCGTCAGGGCGGTTGATAAAGAGGTCGCGTATCTGGTGCCCTTGCCCGTCAAAGGTGCCCATGAACCCTGTAATGGTGGTAGCAGCCCACGGCTGATAGGTTCCAATCGGCTGCCAGCCCTTTCCTCCGTTGGCTGACGGGCTTGCAAGCTCTTCATAACCGGCAGTGGTGGAATCAAGGTCATTCATCAGGGTGTAGTTGCTGTCTAGGTTGTTCCTGACGGCATTCAAATCATGCCAGGTTCGTATTTCAAGGTTTTGGGATGGAGACACGTGCTGTACCGTCCCGGTAATTAGGGCTACCGTAACAAAAAAAGCTGCTGTAATGAAAAGGACGCCAACTCTTGCCATGTAACAATTCAGTTTCCCCTCACGATATCTAGCTTATAGTATTATATCATATGCTCAGCACTGTTGCAGCATCGATTTGACGTGTAGGGAGTTGACATATCACCGTTAATCTTCCAGGTGAAAGCTTGATCGGTCAAATGGCCTTATATTCGCCACTACTTAGCCTTCACACTTCAACGAAGCGAACTTCAGAAAAGCTGCACAAATCGACTGGCCTAAGCTGTTTGGGTGCGACTGGGCCTTGAGGCAGGGAAATTTTTGGATACTCCGCACCACCATAATCTTCCTCTCCTAAGTCTCTTTTTCCTTTAGGCCCGTATCCAGAGCACGACAAGGTATATTCCCACCCCTATAAAGATAAAAGAGCTCGCCACACGAATGATTTTCTCAGCGCGCGTGACTGCGTTGAGCCAGGTCGAAACCCTGGCCACGCCCAGGGATATAAGCACGCCAAATACTAAGACAGGCACTCCGGTGCCAATGGCATACACCGCAGGCAGTGTCACACCGCCGGCGGACCTGAGAGCCAGAGGTATCAATAGTCCAAAAAACAGGGCAGCACTGTAAGGACAAAAGGCAAGGGCAAAAAGGGCACCTAACAGGAATCCCCCTATCATCCCCTGATTGGCGACCTTTGTTCCCAGTCCGGACAATTTTCCGCCTCCCAAACTGAGCGGAATCCTGTTTATAGTCAGCATTATCACGCCTACCGCTATCAGAATTGGCCCCAGGGCTTGCTCGCCGAAGTCCTGCAGAAACGTGGCAACTCCTGGAATCTCAAGACCGGCCACAATTATCAGAACGCCGATGACGGAATAGGAAAACATACGCCCCAGTGTATAGAGCGCTCCAGTTATGACAGCGTATCTGCGTTCCGTCACGCGTCGGCTCACATATCCTATGGCAGCGATATTGGTAGCCAGGGGGCAGGGACTAATGGCAGTCATCAACCCCAAGAACAACGCCGAGAGGACTGGGATATTAACGTCTCCCAGAATGCCACCAAAATTCATCAGGCGTCTCCCGCGAGACTTTGCTCAATCTTGCTTTTCAATGTCTCGGCAAACGCCTCGTCTTTCCCAATAAGGGGATAGACGTCCGTCACCAGTTGGATGTGGTCAGTCCCATCTTTCACGGTGTTAATATAGAGGCTTAGGTAAGACGACTGATATTTCGCGACTATGTCAGCATTTTGCTCCTCTTCTACATTGAAGACTTGGAACGTCACCTTGCCACTAGCCAGCTCATCCGCAAAGTAGGTTTCCACGGTATAGCGCGCCGCATCCTCCATGTATCTACACGAATAACATCGTGTTGTGCGGTGGAAGTAAACAACATCAACCCTGTCAGCCGGGCCCGTAGAGTTGTTCGAATCTGGCTGCCCGCCATCCGTTGCCGGCGATGCGTTGGCTATTGCATAACCTACCACCACACAGACGGCTGCACACCCTAGGACAGAAAGCAGTATCTTCAATTTCTTGCTCATTCTCTTATTCTTACCGATTTTCTTATTCACTGTAAGTGCCTCCTCGTGCTCACTGTTCTAATACGATCTTCCCTTAGGTTTCTTGCCTATTTGCCTTCTCTTTGAAGTTCACAATATTGTCGCCTATACTCCTTGAGTAACGCCTCTGAATATTCATTATCTGCAGAAGGAGCGACATAGTTGTAAATCTTCACCCTTTTCAGCAATTCTTTTTTGATGGCATTATCATCAACTAGCTTCAGGTGGGCAACTTCCTTGAGGATGGAATCGAGGTTCGCGATTGCCACCTGAGAGCCATCGGGCAAGGCCAGTTTCTTTATCATCCTTGCCGCCGCCGCAGCACAGCATGGTTTCTCGCTTGTCATTCCTACCTCCTTTTATACCTGCGTTGTGCCTGTGCCTAGATCAATTTCTATTTCCTAGCCTTA
>JAOUDT010000024.1 GCA_029859145.1 Dehalococcoidia bacterium | reverse complement strand
AAATTTCTCAAATCCCCTGAGTTCGGGAATCTGAAGATAGGTATTGGCTACGCTGCCATCATCTTTAAGAAAGATGGTAATCTTGCCATGGCCCTCAAGGCGCGTAATGGGATCAATCGTTATCCTCTTCATTTTATTATTGCCCTCCTAAGTAGTGAATCTGGCAGACTGTAGCGGTAAAAAGTGCCTGCCGGGTCGGGAATCTCATCAACTATCTTCTGGATTTCCTCGGGCTCATTGGAGTCAATGATAGACGAGAGAGCACTCAAAAAATGAGCTCCCTGGTCAATTACTCCTTCCACCGGTCCGTAACAGCCGGTGCAACGCATATTAGCCTGCGGGCAGAGAGCACCGCAGCCACCCCGAGTAGCTATGCCATAGCACAACAATCCCTGCTCAAGCAGACATTTTTCCGGTTCGGGGATCATTTCGTAGGCTCGATAGAATTTCTTGATCTTCTTTTCCTCTTTCTTGCGAGGACATTCATCGCAAACAGCCTTTATCGAGTGACTTATGACAGTCCCCTTCGGCGGCAGTTTGCCTGAAATCAAAGCTTCAAGGGCAAGCCAGGTAGTCTTTTCCTCCGGCGGACAACCAGGAACAATATAATCAACGTCCACAGTTTGACCTAGGGTTTTGACTGTATCATACAGCTCAGGAAGCTCAAGCTCACCCTCAGGCACCTTGAACTTCGTTTGAGGGAGAATCTTCTTAGGATTATCGGTAGACGGTGTCTCAATATAGGCACGGTCCATCGTCATCTGCCGGTTGTAAAAATTGGACAGCCCGGGGATACAGCCTTCATAGGCACAGGAGCCGTAGGCTATCATTATCTTGGATTTGGCTCGCAAGAGTTTGGCCATGTGCTCGTTCTCTTCATTTCGGATAGCTCCGTTGAAAAGACAGACATCGACACTCTTGTCAGCCATCTTCTCTACGTCGGCATACTTGAAATCCAGACCTACCGGCCAGAACACGATGTCCGCTACTTCGGCCAGTTTGAGTACTTTTTCGTGTATGGCCAGCGTCGCAATTTCACATCCGCCACAACTAGCCGCCCAATAAAGAGCTATCTTAAGTTTAGCCATGCTTTGCCTCCTTAGAACTCTGCTTTGAATGGCCCAACGAATTTGGCCCAAGTTTCCTTACGGATTCCGTAAAACCATTAGTTACCTCAGCAAATTTCGCTCCTTCGGACGCGGAAACCCACTCCAGCCGGACTCTTTCCTCCTCTATCCCAAGCTGCTTCAACATCTTCTGCAGTAGCGGGATACGGCGCATTGTCTTGTAATTTCCTTCAATGTAGTGGCAATCGCCGGGATGGCAACCAAGAACCAACACACCATCAGCACCAATGCTGAGCGCTTTAATCACAAAGAGAGGATTCACCCTGCCGCTACACATCACCCTGATGACCCTTATATTGGGAGAATACTGTATTCTGGAAGTGCCAGCCAGGTCAGCACCAGCATAAGAGCACCAATTACAGCAAAAAGCTACTATTTTTGGTTCAAAGTTGCCCATCTATCCTCTAATTAAACAAAAAGGGCCTGATCCACCCTTACCTGCGATCCTGATAGCACAAGCCTGTAATGGTAGCACGCCTGTCAAAAGAAAACAACCCTCCAAATATCCACATCAGTTAGAATTCCTCAGCCGTGTATCAATATCAGTAGCTGCTCGCCGGCCTGCCCCCATGGCACTAATAACCGTGGCCGCCCCAGTAGCCATATCTCCTCCGCACCAGACTCTGTCCTTGCTAGTCCTCCCGGTGGCATCATC
The DNA here is from genome assembly GCA_029859145.1 of Dehalococcoidia bacterium. Taxonomy (GTDB): domain Bacteria; phylum Chloroflexota; class Dehalococcoidia; order GIF9; family AB-539-J10; genus RBG-13-51-36. The sequence goes on along the minus strand of JAOUDT010000024.1, from coordinate 9,101 downwards.
GGTCAATATGGTGCCCCACTTAGTGAGTTCCAGCCCTTTGGTTGTTGAGGGAATAATCGGATTGGGCCTTGTGCCCAGAGCAGGGATGGCAATATCGATCTCCATTATGAACTCAGAGCCTGGCTTTCGAATGGGCCGTGGCCGGCCACTTGCATCAGGCTCACCTAGTTCCATTTCATGTAACTCCACTGCCTTGACTCTACCTCGCTCATCACCAAGGAACTTGCTGGGATTGGTCAAAAGCTTGAAAATGACTCCTTCTTCTTCGGCATTCTCTCTCTCTTCAAGTCTGGCTGGCATCTCCGCTTTGGATCGCCGATAGATAATATATACTTCCTCTGCTCCGAATCTCAAAGCACATCTGGAAGCATCCATAGCTACATTTCCAGCGCCGAAGACTGCCACCCTTCTTCCTACCTGTATGGGAGTATCATACTCAGGGAAGCGATACGCCTTCATCAGGTTTGTCCGAGTAAGAAATTCGTTGGCAGAATAAATGCCACTCAGGTTCTCCCCGGGGATATCCAGAAACATCGGCGCTCCAGCCCCAGGAGCTAAGAAGACAGCATCAAAGCCATTTTTGAGAAACTCATCTACGGTAGCTATCTTGCCGATAACATGATTGAGCTTGATTTCCACTCCCAGTGATTTCACATAATCAACCTCACCCTGAACGATTACCTTGGGCAATCTGAACTCGGGAATCCCGTACATCAGTACCCCACCGGCCACATGCAGTGCCTCAAAAATGACTACGCTGTATCCAAGTTTTGCCAGGTCAGCAGCCGACGTTAGACCTGCTGGCCCGGAGCCAACTATAGCCACTTTCTTACCATTTAAGTTTATTTGCCCCTTTTGCTGTTCTTTAATTTCTGGGTGAGCTCTTTCCCAATCAGCCACATATCGCTCCAGTCTGCCAATAGCAATCGGGCCACCTTTTTTGGCCAGGTTACAGGTCATTTCGCATTGTGTTTCTTGAGGGCAGACACGCCCACAAATCCCGGGGAGGCTATTCTTATTCTTAAGAATTCTTACTGCCTCAGGCATATCTTTTTCCTCTACTGCCTTGATAAATTCCGGGATGTCCACATTGACTGGACAACCATCTTTGCAACCAGGTTTCTTGCATGCAATGCAACGGCTGGCTTCCTCCAGAGCTTGCTCATCGGCATAGCCCAGAGCCACTTCGTCGAAATTCTTCTTCCTTACTTCCGGAGCTTGCTTTGGTATTGGTACTCTATTTAAATTCAGCTTCGATTTCTCAGCCATTTTTTTGCACTACAGAGACTCGTCCAGGTAATTCGGATAAAACTGCAATCCGACGCAGATTGCCAAGTTGCCATAGGTCAAATGCCCGTGCCTCTTCTATCAGATAGGCTCGTTTCCGCTTAATAAGCAGTTCCCAATCCACCAAGTGGCCATCGAATTCGGGGCCATCAACGCAGGCGAATTTCGTTTCTCCGCCCACAGAGACTCGGCAGCAGCCACACATACCCGTTCCATCAACCATTATCGGGGTCAGCCCAACAATTGTCTTAACCCCAAACGGCTTGGTCGCCTCTGAGCATTCTATCATTGTAAACACACGCCCAAATATGAATACCCTGTCGAGCTTGTTCCCCGATTCTAGATACTCTTTGACGAATTGGCTTGCCTGTTTGTGTTTCCCACGGCTGCCATCTCCCAAAACAACATGGGTTTCATCGCTCACGCTCTCTAATCTATCCTCCCAGAATAGATAGGCTTCGTCTTTTGCCTCCATGACTGAAACTACCCTGTTGCCTTTTTCCTTCAGAGCCTTCACCAGAGTTATGGTAGGGCCGACGCCATAAGTGCTACAGACACACATAGTGTTACCATAGGATTCGATTTCTGTCGGCCTGCCCAATGGCCCCACTACATCCATAATGCAGTCGCCTTCTTCAAGAGCGGAGAGCTTCATGGTGCTTCTTCCCATGATAAGGAAGAGAATTTCAAGCGTCCCTTCATTCTTGTCCCAACCGGTTAGGGACAGAGGAAACCTCTCTCCAAATTCGTCTACCCGCAATATGACAAACTGGCCCGGCTTAGCTTTTCGGGCAATTTCGGGAGCTTCTACTTTAAGGTAAACGGTGTTAGGAACAAGAGTCTCCCTTTTCAATATTTTATACATGTCAGCCTCCAGAACATTTCTTCTGCCCCTGAAATTCTAAACCCACACTCATGCTAAGGCATCCGCCACAAGATTTGCCAAGTCCATCACCTCAATGTTTATGTCAGGGCCTTTTTCCTCACCCCTGTTATTCATAGCACACTTAAAGTGTATCTGGCATTTCGGGCATGTGGTCACCAGTATTTCTGCACCGGTGGCTTTTGCTTCGCGCAACCGTTCGATCCTCATCTCATGGGAATATGTATCGCAATTGGTGAAAGCACTCGTCCCGCAACAAAGAGCACATTCCCTGTTCTTTTCCATCTCAATTAGCTCTATCCCAGGAATCGACTCGAGCAGCTTCCTTGGGGAATCATAAATACCTAGGTGCCTTCCCAATCGGCATGGGTCTTGATAAGTTACCTTTCTCCTGACTTCTCTAAATTTCAGTCCCTCTTTCTCCATCTTTTCGGCTACGAATTCAGAGATATGCTGCAGCTCACAGTCCAATTTAAACCCATGCTCAGGATAGTCAATCTTAAGTGTTCGATAACCTTCAGGACACGAGAATACGATTTTGTTTACCCCAGATTCTTTGATTGACTTTGTGTTGTGCTCGGCTAGCTTCTTGAAGGTCTCTACATCACCAGTCCATAACGCATCATGTCCACAACATTTTTCGTCCGGAAGCAACACGGGCTGCACACCCAAGCGATTGAGTATCTTCAGATTTGCCCTTGTTATGTCGAGAGCCTGCGTCTCCAGATACCCAAAAATAGGTTCAAAATAAGGGACACAACCAACAAAATATAGAATATCGCTGTGGTCAGACGTCTGGTAATCCCTGGTTAACCATTCCAGTCTTTTTTGTTTGTAAGGCGACCTCGCCATGAGTCGTGTAACAGAGTGCAAGAAGCCACCGTGGGCTGGACAGCCGCATTCACCGCCTACGAAAGCTAGGGACCTCAACTTTTTCATAAAAGCCGGGTAATCTACGTCGCTGGGACATCTCAGAGAACAGGCATAACAACCAAGGCAAGAGAAAAGATTTTTGTTACGCGTAGTTTCGTCTCTCAGCCCTAACGCAGCATTTTCAATCACAGTTCGTGGCGAATAGGATGGGTCATACTTGGTCACAGGACATATACTGCTGCACTTGCTACATTCCAGGCAGTAGTAGGCTTTGGTATCTTGAAGAATGTCCTCCAAAGTCAAAGCGATTTTTTCTAAGCCAGTCTCTCCAGATTTTCGGAAAGGTGAAGGACCTAATTTCCTAAGCTCCTGCACCATATCCTTAATAGTTTGGGCAAATATTGGGCCCTCAGATGCAGCTATCCACTTAAGCCTTACCCTCTCGTCCTCAATGCCAAGCATATTGGCTACCTGGCTGACCATCCGGAATCTTTCTTCCGCCTTTAAGTTCCCCGAAATATAGTGACAGTCGCCTGGATGGCAGCCGGCGACCAAGACACCATCAGCTCCATTTTCAAGCGCCAAGGAAATATGTTCCGGAGCTACCATACCACTACACATAACCCTTATGATTCTTACATTGGGAGGATACTGGATACGGCTTGTGCCCGCTATATCTGCTGCAGCATATGTGCACCAATTGCAGGCAAAAACAATAATGCGGGGTTCAAATTCAGTCATTTTTTTCTGCGGCTAGCTCCTTAATCATGGTAGATATCTCATCACGAGTGAAATGCTTGATTGACATAGCTCCGCTAGGACAAGCGACTGCACAGGCTCCACAGCCCTTGCACAACGCCTCATTCACCATAGATACCATCCTCCCATCCTTGACAATGACCTTGGGAGCCTGAAATTCACAAATTTCCTCACATATCCCACAGCCGTGACAGAGGGCCTCGTCTACGCAGGCGATGGCAGCTTCAGCGGCAACGCTACCCCTGTCTATTAACTCCAGTGCTGCGGCAGCTGCGGCCCTGCCGTGAGACACAGAATCAGGAATGTCCTTGGGAAACTGGCAACAACCGGCCAGAAAAACACCATCCATGGCTGAAACTTGAGGCTCAAGCTTGGCATGACGTTCCAAGAAGAAACCCGTGGCCTTTTGGGTAATGGAGAATTTCCTGGCAATTTCCGCGGCGTCAGACCTAGCTACCATGGCCGGACAGAGGATAACCATATCCACTGGGATGCGCATCACCTTCCCTAGCAGGGTATTCTCGGCTATCACGATCAGTTTCCCTTCTTCTTCCTCCGTTTTGGCTCTATCAGTCACCTCGGCGACCTTGCCTTTTATGAACACAACGCCTTCCTCAGAAACACGGTTGTAGAATTCCTCATAAGAATCCCCCGTGCAGCGCATATCAATATACATTTGATATACAGCGGCATTTATTTTGTCCCTGAGATGATGGGCATGTTTGAGTGCATACATACAGCAGATTCTGGAACAGTATTCACAGTAGTTCTTGTCCCGACTGCCAACGCAGTGAATGATAGCCACGCTCTGGGGTGTTTTCCCATCTTTAAGCTGGATTTTCCCTAAAGTGGGTCCCGCAGCACAGGTCATCCGCTCAAATTCAAGAGCAGTTATGACATTATCGTATTTTCCGTAGCCATATTGTGGTATCCAACTTGCGTCGAAAAGATCGTATCCCGTAGCCAAGATAATTGCACCGACTTCTAATTCAACAACCTGATCCGTCTGGTCAAAATTTACAGCCCCAGCCTCACAGGCTTTGATACAAGCACCACACTTCTTCCCGCCCGACTGGATGTACACGCAGTGGTCTTTGTCCACTGTGGCAATGTTAGGAATGGCTTGGGCAAAAGGAATGTAGATAGCTTTCCTTTGCCCCAAGCCTACTTCGAACTCGCTGGGCACCTTCCAAGGGCATTTCTGCTCACAGATTCCACAGCCGATGCATTTACTTTCATCCACATATCTCGCCTTTTTCTTTACCTTCACCTTGAAATTGCCCACAGACCCCGATACTTCCTCAACCTCACTATAGGCCAGCAGCTCGATATTGGAATGGTGTCCTACCTCACTCATCTTTGGAGTCATAATACATTCGGAGCAATCAAGGGTAGGGAATGTAGTGTCCAGTTGAATCATATGTCCACCAATTGACGGCTCTTTTTCTACCAAGTAGACCTTGCGGCCGCTGTTGGCTATCTTCAGGGCTGCCTCTATCCCAGCAATTCCGCCACCCACAACCAGAGTGTTAGGATTGACCGGAATCTCTTTAACTTCCAAGGGTTCGTGATAGTAGACACGTTGCACAGCGGCTCGAATCAAGTCCTTGGCTTTCTCGGTGGCTTGCTTCTTATCTGCATGGACCCAAGAACAATGCTCCCTGATATTGACATGCTCATATAGATAGGGGTTCAAACCGGCAGCCAGACAAGCTTTGCGGAAGGTGTGTTCATGCATACGTGGTGAACAAGAGGCGACGACGACTCGATTGAGCTTCAGTTCTTTGATATCATTCTTAATGAGTTCCTGCCCCGGGTCTGAGCAAATATACCGATAGTCTCGGGCAATCACTACATGAGGCAAAGTGGCGGCATATTTCGCTACTTCTTCAACATCAACCGTGCCCGCGATGTTCAACCCACAGTGACAGATGTAAACTCCAATCCTTTTCTCATTTTCCATGTGCATAGTCACTCTCTAACTACAGCCTTCCGCAGAATGAAATACTACTCTCCCAAAAAGAATCTCTTTCTTTGTTAAGAAAGGAGCAGGATAAGGTTGAGTACGGTGTCCTCTCCCTTTCTTCGGTCTCCTCTTGCCAGGGCAGAGGCTCGCTAGCTTTGGCAACAAACATTAATCATTGTAATTTCCTAGCTAAATAAAGCTTCTACCTGAGCCAGGATTTGCTCATCGGTGAAGTGGTGCATAGAAATAGCTCCTGATGGACAGGCAGCACCGCAGGTGCCACAACCCTTGCATACTGCTTCCTTGACGTGAGACACCCTCTTTTCATCTCTGGGCTGAAGCTCAATAGCCTGAAAGGGACACAAGACTTCGCAAACCCCACAGCCTGAACATTGATCTTCATTGACAGCTGCATTTATTGCCTCAGCCTTGACATATCCCATTCTCAGGGGACCGGCTGCTTTTGAAGCAGCAGCATAGGCTTGAGAAACTCCTTCAGTCACATCTGTAGGCCAGCGTGCCGAGCCACAGATATAAATTCCGTCCATGGCAAACTCTACAGGGCGGAGTTTCAAGTGTGCTTCCAGGAAGAAACCAAATTCATCCAGGGAGACTTTAAGCATTTTGGATATACTTTGGTTGTCCTCGGCCGGGACAAGCGGAGTCGCCAAAACAAGCATATCACAGGGAAGTTCTATTTCCTTTCTCCATAATTCATGGTACACCTTTATCTTTTCAACCTTTTCACCTCCGATAACTTCGGGAGGCCTTTCTAAGCTATATCTAACGAATCTAACCCCTAGCTCCATGGCTTTTCGATAATAGGTCTCAAAGTCTACACCATAAGTCATGAGGTCTCGGTGCAATATCCAGACCTTTGCCTTTGGATTCGATTCCTTGATAAGGAAGGCGTTTTTGATTGCCGTCATGCAGCAGATTCTGCTGCAATAAGTTCTCTCGGGAACACGGGCTCCCACACAATTGATCATTACAACATTCTGACCCAGGGATTCCCCTTTCTTCATTCGCCCCTCTAGCTCCAGTTGGGTCAATACATTGGTCATCTTTCCATAGCCATATTGACCCGTTGGTTTTAGCGGTTCAGCCCCGACGGCTACTATGATGGTACCCACCGTGAATGGATCCTCTTTGCCCTTCCCATCCAGATTGACATTGAAGCTACCTATAAATCCAGTCACTTGGTTTACTTTGGATGAGAGATGAGTCTTGATCTTGGGATGGCTTCCAATCTGTTCAACAAGTGGTTTGATGAGCTTGACTGCTTCCTGGTTTATAGGGAAAAGCTTATTAATACTGCGGAGAGTTCCACCAAGTTCTGGCTCCTTCTCTACTAAATGCACATCAAAACCTTGATTGGCCAAGTTTAGGGCTGCTTCCATTCCAACAATCCCTCCGCCAATCACCAATGCCGAAGGAGCTACTTTCATTTCAATCTCCTCCAGCGGCTGCAGCAACCTGGCTTTGGCCACCCCCATCCTTATCAGGTCTTTAGCCTTTTCCGTAGCCTTTTGGGGCTCACGCATGTGCACCCAAGAGCATTGGTCTCTTATGTTAACAAATTCGAAAAGGTATTTGTTCAAGCCCGCTTCCTCACAAGCAGCTCGGAAGAGAGGCTCATGGGTTCTAGGAGTACAGGAAGCTACCAGGACCCGATTTAGATTGTATTCCTTTATCCCTCTCTTGATCGCCGAGATCCCTTCCTCAGAGCAGGTGAACAAATTGCGTTCAGCATGCACTACATTTGGCAGCTGCTTGGCATATTCCACAACGTCCGGTACTTTGACATATGCCCCGATATTTATACCACAATGACAAACAAAAACGCCGATACGAGGATGAGAAAGATCTTTTTCTTCCATGGCCCTTACTTGCCTCCTGCTATAGCTTCAGCAGTTCTGCCTGCTGCCCCTGAGGCTTGGGTTACAGAGTCCGGGATATCCCGAGGACTATGGACATAGCCACAGGCAAAAATGCCCGGCCTTGTAGTATCCAGTGGCTGCAGCAATTTATCCGGAGCCTTTACAAAGCCATCTTCGTCTAATTCTATACCTAGTGTTTTCGCCAACTCTTTGGTGATTTGAGGAACCATGGCTTGGGCAAGGACCACCAGTTCTGCCTCAAAGCTCTTTACTTTTCCGCTGATGGTTTCTTCGTACCAAATAACAGGGTTATCGTTCTCAGGGTTGACTTCAATCCTGCCGGGACGCCCTCTGATATAGGTAACATTGTATTCTTTCTTAGCCCTGGCAATATATTCCTGGAACCTTTTGCCCACAGCTCTCATGTCCATGTAGAAGATGGTGGATTTTGTCCCCGGATGATGCTCGAAAGCCAGCATCGCCTCCTTGGTGGCGTGCATGCAGCAGACACTGGAGCAATAAGCCTTATTCCTGAAATCACGAGAGCCGACACATTGGATAAAAGCTATATTCTCAGGTAACCTGCCATCTGAAGCACGTCTGAGTTCCCCCATAGTGGGCCCGGAGGCAGCTGTCAACCTTTCAAATTCCATGGCAGTAATTACGTTCTTTATTCTTCCATAGCCATATTCTGTCAGTGACCTAATATCGTATAAGCCCAGCCCAGAAGCAACGATTATCGCGCCTACATCTAGTGTAATGGTCTCATCTTTCATCGTGTAGACTATCGCTTTTGGCTCACATCGCCGTTCACATTCATGGCATTCTATGCACCCTTCGATTTGTCCGGCAAGACAGCGCGAAGCTTCCCCGACAGCTTCCTCTGGAGAATATCCCAAAGCCACTTCACGGAAATCCTGCACCCTCTCCCTAACAGGTTCTTCCCTCATCCCCACCTTATTTCCGGAAGGAACACGCTTCTTGATATCCTTTACTTCTTCGTCGGACAACTTCTCTGGTTCCTTCCCTGGCTCTTCACCTACAAGAGGTTGCCCCGTCAAGTATTGGTGGATAGAGCGGGCTGCCTTTTTTCCTGCTGCAATAGCATCAATCACAAAGGCCGGTCCGGTTACTACATCGCCTCCCGCAAATACTCCATCGATATTAGTCGCCCCTGTCTTGCCATCAATTTCCAGCGTGCCTCTCTTGGATGTTGAAACTCCCAACTTCTTGACAAAATCTGTTTCCGGAGCCTGTCCCAATGCCGCAATGACCGTATCCACGGGAATAGTGAATTCAGAGCCCTTGACGGGAATTGGGCGAGGACGACCACTGGCATCTGGTTCCCCCAGCTTCATGCGCACAGACTCCATCTCGGCAAGCTTTTTGTTCGCGGCAGAAAAGCGAGTGGGAGTGGTCAGTAGTTCAATCTTTATTCCTTCCCCTTCCGCTG
>JAOUDT010000023.1 GCA_029859145.1 Dehalococcoidia bacterium | reverse complement strand
CTTCTTCATAGCCTCCTTTGCTCAAGCGCTGGACTTCTATTTCAGCGGCTGGTTGGCCAGCCTGCTTGCGCTTGATGTGAAAAGTCCGGCCGCTATCGCTGTGGACAAGCTGGAAAGCACACTTCTGATTGTGGTACCAATCGTCCTTCTTACCAGGCTTTCCGGGAATAATATGGGCTCGATTTACCTCCAGAAAGGGAACCGCAAGCTCGGGTTTATTATCGGTCTCACGGTATTTATCGTTGTTGCGGCATTGTCCATTCCGTGGGCTCAGTGGCAATACAAGGTCGGGGATTTGAGTCTCCAAAGAGTATTGCCCTGGATTCCCTGGATACTGTTATTCGTTCTAGCCAATTCAATCAATGAGGAGCTGCTGTTCAGGGGGCTTTTCCTGCAGAAGCTGGAACCATTTCTCGGCGCTTTCCCCGCCAATATCTGCATGGCTATTCCCTTTACAATGCTTCATGTCGGGGTCGACTATTCCCAGAACACTTTGCTGCTCCTGGCGATGCTCCTACCTCTCGGGCTTCTGTTGGGCTATACCATGCAGAAAACAAAAGGCATTTTTGCGCCCTGGCTCATCCATGCCTCCGTGGACATAGCCGTTGTCCTTTCACTGTTTTCACAGCTTTAACAGACGGCTGACCGGTGCCGCCTACCGCGCTGCTAATGCGAGCAGATATGTCTACGTGATCTTGCCAACGGAGCTCTACTGAGACCCACGATTGACGCTGCATTCTGAGTGACTATGCAGCCTAGGCTTCATGAATTTTTACCTCTCTAGTTGGAGGAGACCCTTGTAGTTCGCGTTTCGGGGACATAACACCTGATTAGCAGCAGGCTTGATCGGTGTAGTGTCCCTGAAATTAATGTTAGGATGCTCCTGAGAGGCCAGAGAAAGGGCATCAAACCTTCTGCCAGTGTTCCCCCCCTGCACCCTGAGTTGGCATGGTGTCCCTGAAATTCTGGGTGGGCAGACGATTACGACGTCGCCTTGCACGCGCTCCCTGCCGCTGAGAAATACGCTACTTTGTGCAGCACTAAAATCCAGATTGCGGCGACACAATAACATAGAATTTCTACCGTTCAGCGCGCGTGTTTGATGTGGTGTGGTCACAATACGACCTGCCTGGTTCGTGCAATTAGGTAACAGAACAGACAAATGTGCACTCTCATCTCCATCTGGCAATAGGGCAGGCCATGCAATGCTCTTACTGGCATAGCTCTGCCTCTTTGAATCTGGAGCTACGGAATCATATTGAAACACAGCATCCCACGGATTATAATATTCTTGAGGTGCGGCGACTGCTGGTGGTACGTTCCTTCGTATCATGCAATTCAAGAAAAGCACAGAACAGAGGAGCCACGTTAAGATATCTTTGTGAATTCTGCCAATAGGAACATACTCGATTTCCCGGAATTTCCCGGTGCTACTAAGTTGGAGAAACACATTGTCGATGTGGCCAGGAAGAACTAGCCTTGTGATACGATTGAAACCGGGTGGAGCGGACGAGTATAGCGGCCCCGCATTCTTGTTGTCGACGTCGAAAACGTCTTCGGGAGGACATAAATGACAAAAGGCAAGCTAGACTACTCCGAATTCGTTGATTTGTGCCGCGGCCAAAGGACAATCAAGTTAGAAGAAAGAGATAAGGAGAGAATCAGGCAATCCAGAAAGACTTTCGAGCGTATTCTGAAGTCCGATCCTCACAAATCCTACTATGCAATAAACACCGGCGTCGGTGCTCTTCTGAATAGGCGCATTCCCAGAGGCAGAATGGAAGAATTCCAGGAGAATCTAATCATGAGCCATACCTGTGGCATAGGTCCCCCTCTGGAGGTGGAGATAGTCAAAGGGATGATGCTTCACATGATTCTGAATCTCAAGAAAGGATATTGCGGCATAAGATTGCCGACGCTGGAGCTCATGGTCGAGATGTTCAACAGAAACATCATCCCGGTTGTCCCGGCAAAGGGATCTTTGGGTGCCAGCGGCGATCTGGTTCCTCAAGCTCACATTGCCTTGGCCTTGATTGGCAGGGACCCACAGCAGGTTTTGCGTGCTGCAGGACTGGAGCCAGCGGAGTTGCAGATCGGGGAAGCCATTGCCCTGCTTAATGGCACGAGCTTTATGACAAGTTGTCTGGCTTTCCTGGTTTTACAGTCTGACAACTTGATCCGAACAGCCGACATAGCTGCCGCTATGACCATTGAAGCTTTGGGCTGCAGCACCAAATCCTTCGGGCCTGAACTTCAAGAACTAAGACCTCATCCGGGGCAAATCGCAACCGCACACTATTTGAATCGTCTTCTTCCGAAGACAAAAGGGGGCAGGAAATCGGCTTATCCATTACAGGATGCCTATTCCCTGAGGTGCATTCCTCAGGTCCACGGCGCTTTTCGGGATACTCTCTCCTGGGCCAGAGCTGTTGTAGATATCGAGATCAACTCTTTTGGCGGCAATCCCTGGATTTCAACCAAGGGAGAAAAAAGTGAAATCTGCCAGGGCAGCGGTAATTTCCACGGTCAGATTCTGGCTCACGCAGCCGATAGTCTGTCGGTTGCCCTCTGCAGCATCTCGGGCATTTCGGAAAGAAGAATAGACAAGCTGGTCAGTCGCGGTACCAACGATCTGCCTTTGTTTCTGGCCAGGAACCAGGGATTGAACACCGGTTTGATGATAACTCAATATACCGCCGCCGCTCTGGTTTCGGAAAACAAAACTCTCGCTCACCCCGCTTCTGTTGACTCTATTCCAGTCTCAGCCGGTCAGGAAGACTTCGTCAGCATGGGTGCCTGGGCCGTTCGCAAAGCGCAGGAGATTTGCAGAAATACGGAATACGTCATAGCCATCGAGATTTTGTGCGCTGCGCAGGCTCTGGACTTCGGCGAACCCTTGCCGGAAGAATCGAGGATGGCAAAGATTCATGAGATCGTCAGAACCCGCGTCGCTCATTTTGAGAGAAGCAGAGTCCTGGCTGAAGATATCGAAGAGCTCTACGGACTTGTTCATAATGGTAGGTTGGTGGAGGAGGCGGGATGCTATGAGAAAGATAATTGAATGCGTGCCCAATTTTAGCGAAGGCAGAGATACCAGCAAGATAGAGCAGATCGCTGCCGAGGTTGAGAAGGTTGCCCGCGTAAAGCTGCTGGATGTGGCCCCGGATGCTGATCACAATCGTACCGTGTTGACCTTCGTCGGAGGACCGCAGCCAATCAGGAAGGCCAGCTACAATGCGATTGCCAGGGCAGCCGAAATCATTGACATGGCCAGACATCAGGGGCAACATCCAAGATTGGGAGCCTGTGACGTCTGTCCTTTTATTCCTATTCAAAACGTCACCATGGCGGAGTGCGTTGCTATAGCAAACGAGCTTGCCCGCGAAGTCGGAGAAAAGCTGCGGATACCTGTTTTTCTCTACGAAGAAGCAGCTAGATTTCCAGAGAGAAAAGACCTGGCCACCATTAGAGCCGGCCAGTATGAGGGCCTGGAGGCAAAACTGAGGGATTCCCGCTGGAAGCCAGACTACGGGCCGGCCATTTTCAACAAAAAGAGCGGAGCCACTGTTATCGGCGCCAGAGAATTTCTGATAGCCTATAACGTTTACTTAGGCACAACTAGTAAGGAGATTGCCCACAGGATAGCGGGGATTATTCGTGAGTCGGGCTGCATGGCAACCGCAGATGACGGCCAGAGAATCAGGATACCCGGGATCTTTAAGTCAGTTAAGGCAGTCGGTATTTCACGTGGAGAATCGGGAGTCGCCGAGGTCTCAACCAATCTCACCAACTACAGAATTGCTCCCATGCACTTGGTATTTGAGAAGATAAAACAGCTCGGTCAGCTCGCAGGCGCAAGCGTTCTCTACAGCGAGATCGTCGGGTTGGTTCCCAAGCAGGCAATCCTCGAGACAGGCAGGTTCTACCGGCCAGGAGCAAGGTCGGACAAGAGACTCATTGAAGCGGCAGTGAGAAATCTGGGGCTCGATTCGCCTCAGGGCTTCAATCCCAGGGAGAAGATCATTGATTATTTGATTGGTGCAGAGTGAGAAACTCAGCCTTTCAAGGGTAGCCAATAAGGGGGAAATAGGAATGCTAGAAGAATTGACCATCGAGGAATTTCTGCAGAAGCTGGCAGCCAGACAAGCGACGCCGGGTGGAGGTTCCGTGGCCGCCCTTTCAGGGGCGCTGTCAGCCGGACTCGTGTCCATGGCAGCCGAGTTTTCCGGAAATAAAGACCTCTCCCAAGATGCCCGAACATTGATGAATACCTTGACAGATTTGATTGACAGAGATGCCAAAGCCTTCGCCGCCCGAGACCTAAGAGAAGCCACCCGGGTCCCGCTGCAGACGGCCAAACATAGCTATGCAGTTCTAAAGCTAGCCGGAGCTTTGTTGGAGACCTGTAATCCCAGAGTCATTACGGACATCGGCGTGGCAGCCAAGATGGCTGAATCAGCCGTAAAAGGAGCTATGCTAAACGTGGAAGTCAATCTGGTCTCCCTCAGAGACGAAGCTTATAAGGAAGAGGTGTTGAAAGAAGCGCAAGAGTTTTCCCGCCCCGAGTCGCTGGCCGGGACGATAGTAAGTAGGGTTGAAGCCCGTCTTCGCTGAAGGGCATTACCTAAACCAGCCCGACTTCGAAAGGAGGGTAGATATGCCAAGGCCAACATACGCAGAGCTAAGACCGAAGAGAGAGATTAGGGCACAGACCGGCGGAAAACTGCAGTGCCAGAATTGGGACGCGGAGGCCGCACTGCGCATGTTGAGAAACAATCTGGATCCCAGGGTTGCCCTGGACTGGAAGGAGCTAATTATCTACGGCGGACAGGGAAGGGCCGCCCGGAACTGGCAGGAGTATCACCGAATTGTGAGGGCCCTGAAAAGCCTGACAGACGAGGAGACTCTCTGTATCCAATCGGGGAAACCGGTCTACGTTGCTCCCACTCATAAGGAAGCTCCCCGGGTTGTGATCGCCAATTCCAACATCGTTCCTAAATGGGCCACTCAGGAGAATTTCGACCGCTATGACGAAATGGGGCTGACGATGTATGGCCAAATGACGGCCGGCTCCTGGATCTACATTGGAACACAGGGAATTTTACAGGGAACCTATGAGACTCTGGCCGCTCTGGCCAGAAAAGAGTTTGGCAAAGATTCTCTGGCCGGGAAGTTCGTTCTCACCGCCGGAATGGGCGGAATGTCAGGTGCTCAGCCGATGGCTGCGACCATGAATGGGGCGGTCATTTTAGATGTTGAGGTTAGGCCCGAGAGGATCAAAAGGAAAGTCACAGAAGGCTACTGTGACCGGATGACGGCGGACCTTAAGGAAGCCCTGGGTTCGATAGAGGAATCGAAGCGAAAAGGACTGCCGCTTTCCGTAGGGCTGGTGGGTAATGCTGCCGAGATTCATCCGCAGCTCACAAGAATGGGAGTGATCCCTGACATCGTCACGGACCAAACACCGGCCCACGATATTTGGAGTTACGTTCCCGTGGGCGAGCTGGACGCCATGGAAGAAATGCGTCGCAACAACCCCGAAGAGTACAAACGAAGGGCCTACGAATCAATCGTTAAGCATGTTGAAGCAATCCTGGAAATGCAAAGACGCGGCGCCATCTGCTTTGACTACGGCAATAATCTGCGGCAGCAGGCAGAGATTGGCGGGCTGAGTGTAAGAGACGAAAAGGGAGGCTTTCTCTATCCCGGTTTCCTGCCTGCTTACATCAGGCCTTTGTTCTGCGAGGGTAAGGGACCTACGCGATGGGCAGCCTTGTCTGGCGACCCCAAAGATATCCTGACTCTGGATGAAGCCGTCCTGGAAGGTTTTCCCGAGGATAGACATCTTCACAACTGGATTTGCCAGGCTCAAAACAAGGTCCCGTTCACCGGACTGCCGGCCAGGATTTGCTGGTTGGGGTATGGCGACCGGGCCGAGTTTGGGAAGAGAATAAATCGCCTAGTGGCCCGGGGAGAAGTCAGCGCCCCCATTGTCATCGGCAGAGATCACCTGGATACGGGTTCAGTGGCTTCTCCCAATCGCGAAACCGAAGGGATGCTCGATGGCTCCGATGCCATTGCTGACTGGCCGCTTCTCAATTTTGCTTTGAATGCCATCAATGGAGCTTCCTGGGTCTCTTTCCATGATGGAGGCGGAGTTGGAATAGGCTACGCCTTGCATGCCGGAATGGTCATTGTCGCTGACGGCACAAAAGAGAGAGAAAGAAGACTGGAAAGGGTGCTGACAGTCGATCCCGGAATCGGGATTGCCAGACACGCCGACGCGGGCTATGAAATAGCCACCAGGACCGCCAAACGCAAGGGGGTCAGGATCCCGGAATGATAGCTGACGTCTTGATCAAAAACGCTTCCGAACTGGTGACGGCCCGAGGTCCCAGGGGCAGCCCCAAAACGAAGGAGGCCATGGAAGATCTGGGCATTATCACGAATGGAGCGGTGGCCATAGACGGAAAAGAGATTGTTGCTGTAGGGGAGACGGATGAAGTCCTCGCCGCTGTCACGCGGGCAAGGACGGTAATTGACGCCACAGACAGAATCGTCCTGCCGGGATTTGTAGATTGTCACACACATCTGGTTTTTGGCGGTTCCAGAGAAGACGAGTTCATCCAGAAAATAGGAGGCAGGTCCTATTTAGAGATTATGCAAGGGAACGGGGGCATTCTCAGCACCGTTGAAAAAACGAGAGAGGCTTTAGCTAGTCCCCGGGCTCTGCTCAATCGCGCCGGGGCTTTCCTTGACAAGATGCTCGCCTATGGCACCACCACCACAGAGATAAAGACAGGTTACGGTCTGTCAACGGAATCAGAACTCGCCCTGCTTAAGATTATCGCCAGCGTGAAGGAATCTCAGCCGGTTGACATTGTCGCCACCTTTCTGGGCGCTCACGCCTTTCCCAAGGAATATGCGAAGAGGAAGGCGGATTACATTCAGCTGGTTCTGGGTATGCTGGAACGGGTTAAGACTGAAGGCCTAGCGGAATACTGTGATGTTTTTGTGGAAGTCGGAGCGTTTTCGCCGTCGGAGGCCAGGACAATACTGGAGCAAGCAAAGAAACACGGCTTGAAGCTAAAGCTACACGCCGGCGAATTCAATGACATAGGTGGAGCGGAGCTCGGAGCAGAACTGGGAGCTACGTCAATCGATCACCTAGATTATATTTCTGAAAGAGGCATAGAACTCATGGCAGAGAAGAAGATCATTGCAGTTCTCTTGCCCGGTGTTCCCTTCCACCTAATGACCGACAGGTATGCGCCGGCCAGAAAGCTCATTGACGCCGGAGTTCCCGTCGCTCTGGCTACCGATTTCAACCCCGGTAGCTGTCCCACGCTTTCGATGCAGATGATAATCGCTCTGGCCTGTCGCCAGCTGAAGATGACGCCTGCCGAAGCAATCAATGCTGCCACCATCAATGCTGCTTATGCCCTGGACAGAGGTGACAAAGTCGGAAGCATAGAGGTCGGGAAAAGAGCGGACACAATGGTCCTCGACATCCCGCATCATCGGCAGCTGCCTTACTGGTTCGGCGTCAACTTGGTTACGACGGTGGTTAAGAACGGAGTAGTCACATATCCGCCCTAGTATGCAACCAAGTGACAAGGTATGGTTTTGTCCCCAGAGCTGAACCAGATGAGTTCCTGTGCAATTCGGCAAATTGCACAAATGCCAGAACAGTCTAATATCCTTCCGAGGACTAGGTTGTTTCCTGCGCAGGCTTGATCGGCAGGGTATCCCTGGAATTCCAGACGATAGTCACGACGATCTGCACACGCTCTGCCGCTGAACACCTTCCCAAGATGCTAAATCCAACCTCTCTATCCGATTTGCACAATGGTAATACCTTAGAACCGGGCCAGATTCCCATCTTTCCTCGACCCCCGTTCCATCATATCCTGAGTATTACTTGATGGTGTGAATACGTGGTATATCAGTGACGGTCTCCCGTCACGCCGTTGAACATTCAACGCTGCATTACTTAAGTACTACCCATATTAGCCCAAATGTGTGATAGACAGTGGAGCTTATTCATATTAGTATTGATCAAGATTGAGGCGTATCACTCGATATCACCTAGAGGTGGAGTAATGCCACGAGAAATCAACGGAAAGACATACTACGAAACCACAGAGGTATGTGAGAAGGTAGGCATTAGCCGTCCTACGTTGTTCCGCTGGCTCAAGCGAGGACTACTAGTCAAGCTGCATAAAGATAGGAGGGGATGGAGATTATTTACCGAAGAAGATTTGGACAAGATTCAGGCGGAAGCCAGAAGGATTGAAATTGACGATATTTTGGTAACTCAAAAAGACAAAGGACTGCAAATAATGAATGAGAAAGTCAACTAAGGCATATAGTTGCGGAGATCCAATATGCAAATAGATGAACTTCTCAAATCGATGGTAAACAAAAGGGCCTCAGATTTACACCTCACGGTGACGAGCCCGCCCGTGTTCCGTATTGATGGCGAACTAACGCCACAGGAAGATTTGCCACAGGTGACAGCCAAAGATATTGAACTCGTCCTGGAGCAAATCGCCACTCAAGATCAGAGGTCGGGTCTGGATAGGGAATGGGAGCTAGACTGTACCTATACCCTTCCCGGATTGGCTCGCTTCCGGGTCAGCGCGTTGCGACAGAGAGGTGTAATCAGTCTTGCCTTCCGGTTCGTGCCGTTTTATGTCCCGTCTATTGATGAATGGGGACTGCCCCAAATTCTCAAGGAACTTATACTTAGGCCCAAAGGACTTATTCTGGTAACCGGTCCCTCCGGTAGTGGCAAGTCGACTACCCTGGCAGCGATGCTTAGTCATCTTAATGATAATGCAACACGAAGTGTTATTACTATTGAGGACCCTATTGAATTTGTATTCCGCAACAAGAAATGCCTCATCCGGCAGCGAAGTCTGGGAAACGATACCAAAACATTCGCCACCGCAGTGATACATGCTCTCCGACATGATGCGGACGTAATTGTCATCGGCGAAATGCGTGACTTGGACACGATAAGTGCAGCTATCACAGCTGCTGAGACAGGACATCTGGTGCTCGGTACTCTGCATACAGTCGACGCTCCCCAGTCCATTGACCGCATAATTGACGTATTCCCTTACGGCCAACAACAGCAAATCAGAATACAGTTGTCACAAGTAATAGAGGCAGCGGTATCGCAAGCTCTTCTCCCCCGCATTGACGGAGGGCGAGTAGCCGCCTTTGAAATAATGTTGGCCAGCGATACAATCAAAACAAAGATCCGTGACGAAAAAATCTTCGAGATACCTGTTACCATTGAGGTGAGTACACCGGAGGGGATGCAGACTCTGGATCAGGCGCTGGCTGATTTGGTGAAGAGAAAAATAGTCAGGCTGGAAGATGCCTTGCCAAAAAGCAGGAACCCCGCGAAACTCCACCGGTTTCTTGGATCCCAGGCTGAAGTGGTCACCGGTCAGAAGGTTGTCAGTAATGTTGTGAAGCACTAAGAAGGTATCGAATGGACAAGAAAAGAATACTGGTAGTTGATGACGAAAGGGATGTAAGACTATTGGTGCATAGGATGCTGGAGAAGGACTATATCGTCCTCGAAGCAGCCAACGGTGAAGAAGCAATCGAAGCCGCCAGAACACAGCAGCCGGACCTCATCCTTATGGACCTTATAATGCCCAAGACGGATGGTTATACCGCTTGCTCGGAAATCAAAGCCGATCAGGCAACAAAGGGAATCCCGGTGGTTATAGTTACTGCTGTCGGACATGAGTTCAACAAGAAGTTTGCCCTAGAGGTGGGAGCTTCCGGATACGTGACAAAGCCATTTAGTACCCAGGGGCTCATGGAGGTGATAAGCCGTCTACTGGTTAGAGCCTGCGAGAGTCATAATATTGTCCCGCAGAGTCCGCAAACCTCACTTTCTCAAGACAACCCCGGTCAGCAAAGCTCTGTGTCCCAAGTCAGAGAGCCCTGATTTCCTATTAACAACTGAGAACGGAAGTAAGGAGACAGACTTACCGCGCAAACAAATATAATAGAAGATGTTTTTGCCCAGTAGCTGTTGCTCCGCTTGTTACGTCTATTATGCAAAATGACGTATTGTTGCCCTATATTCTTGCTCGCCCAAAAAGCAGTTGCTGTGGTTTGCCTTTTGCCGTCCCTGGAACGCCTGCGAAATCAAAAACCATCCTGAAGTCAAGACGCTCCTAGTAGCCAGAGATAACTGCATTGAGGTAATGAAGAAAGTCCTAGACTGGTCAGCCGAAGAGGTAAACCGAGGCTGTTGGTCTCAGCCGCTGCGGACCACCCTATATAGTTAGATTTATTGACGGTGGCATCTATTAGTCGCCACCTGAAGTTACCAACACCAAGAAGAAACCATTATTTCCAAGTTTGTGGCAAATATCATCTTAACCACTGGACCGATATGAACTCTGTTATTTCTTCTTCGCATAAAAACGACGGACTTTTGCCCGATTCCCGCAATCGCTCATATCACACCAGCATCGGCTTCGGTTGCGACTTCTATCCCAGAATAACCAGCCGCATCTTTCATCGGCGCATTCTCCCACCCGCTTTATCGCTTCCGATGTCATCAGGTCCACCGCTGATCTGACAACCGGCCAGATAACGGAATCCAATTTATCCGAATCGGGACCCCAATCCCACCTTAATCCCCCTTCGGATGGAGCCAACCTCGAATGAGCTAACATGCCTGCCAATGCTTTATTGAAACCCTTGAGGTCAGTAATCTTGATTGGATGTCCATGGGCTGTATCGGAAAGGATTCGATAAATGTCTTCTCTGATTTCTCTGGCTTTCTCCAGTACTGCTTGTGCCTCAATCGGCTTTTCCTCGCTTTTTCTTAATAGCGCATCCTTAGCATCGCCTGAAATTATGCCTCTATCTGCCGACCATTCAATCAAATCGGCGTACTTATTCAAGGATTCCTCG
>JAOUDT010000201.1 GCA_029859145.1 Dehalococcoidia bacterium | reverse complement strand
CAGACACTGAAAGGCAGTAAATTGACTCAGAACAGGTTCTTGGCCTTCAGGCTTGAGTGACCCTTATCGCACACGATGATATGGTCAAGGACATCAATGCCCATAATCTCGCCCGCTCTAGCCAGCCGCTTGGTTAGCTCAATATCTTCTTTGGACGGCTCAGGGTCACCTGAAGGATGATTATGGGCAAAAATCACCCCAGCTGCGCAGGAAGATACTGCCTCCTTGAACACCTCGCGAGGATGAACAATGCTCGCATCCAGGCTGCCCATGGAAACTAGCCTGCTATTTATCAATCTGTTCCTGGTATCCAGACAGAGTACAAAAAAATGCTCCTTCTTCTTCCCTTTCAACTTGCTCCTCACCTGGGCAGCCACATCGTCCGGGCATTTGAGGACCGGCTTGGGTTTCTCGCTGGCGTCTCCTTCCAGCCGCCTACTCAATTCCAGGGCAGCTTTAATCTGGGCTGCCTTGGCCGGCCCGATGCCTTTCGTTTGAGTCAACTCCTCCACAGAGGCGTTGACGATGTCTTTGAGATTACCAAACCGGCTCAGCAGCTTCTGGCTGATCGCCATAACAGACTCACCCTTAATTCCTCGACCCAAGATTATAGCCAGAATCTCCTGGGCAGAAACAGCTTCACTGCCCAGTTTAAGCAGCCTCTCCCGGGGACGCTCGCTGAGGGGTAGGTCACGAACAGTAAAAGAGTCTTTCACGGCTTATCCTGCACGATTAATGTGCCAGATGACCTCCGCTTGGTCCGCTTCTTCAGAGTCAAAGCACCCCATATGGCGAGTCCTGTCGCCAATGCTGCTAGCGCAGCAATTAAGGCAGGATGAAATTGCCGCTCTTCTCTTGTCAGCGTCGCTCGCCAACGAGCGTCAAGACCATCGATATCGAAACCGTATGCCGCGGTCAGAGCTTCGTCGTAGGTATTGCCCAGCTTCAAAGAAGTCAATACATCCAGCATCTTATCCTGCCCATAACTGTCCAAAAGGTACTCCACAAGGCTATGGCTTTCAGCATAGGAGAGGCGAGCTTTTTCAGGGTAAGCAGAAAAGGGACTGCACAGGCTGCGTACTGAGATGAGTGTGCCTTCCAGAATAGCTTTATCCAGGCTGGAGCGAAGTGCAGGGTCGAGCTCGCCCTCATTATATGTAGCCAACCCTTCGTCAAGCCAGAGCGGAAGCTGTCCATAGGGACCAAAAGTCGCCTGACGAACAACAAGGTGCGTCAATTCATGGACCAATGCCTTCCTGCCCCACTCAAGCTCGCTGGATGGAATACCGATAGCGATTATGCCAAAATCCATAAAGGCGACGCCGCCAGTCCACTCTTGAGAAAAAACCATGGCTCCTCTTAAATCGGTGGTTGAGGCATAAACATATATCTTGATTGGCTTTTCCGGATACGCGCCAATTTCCTGACTCAGCTTGGCAAGCCCTGCCTCACAAGCATCCAACAGTGCTCGGGCAAAAGAATCGCCGCCAGCATACCAAAAAAGGGTCATCCCTCCGCCCTCGTATACGGTGCCAGTCAAGTTGTGCCAACTAAAGCGACTGTCGTCGAAATGCATTGTCTTGGGCGAGGTCTCAACCCTATTCCCGTCATCATCCTCAATCACCCACCAATATGTGACTTCAGCGCCGGGGGGCAAGCTTGCGTTCGTCATATCCCACACCCAATTGGCCTCTATCCTGTTTGCGGGAGTAAAATCAGCCCACCCTTCACTGACAACTTCAGCATAGTTCATCCTATCCACCCGGTAACAAAGACGTACATCAACGACATCAACATAGCTTTCAGCCTCAACGGTGAACACAGCCCTGCTTGGGAAATCTACGTCTACATCGCTAGCTGTGACCGTGATACCGCTCTCGGCTACGACAAGGGAGGGGCTTAAGAGCCAGAGAACTGCCCAAGCTACTAACGCTATGCGTTTAATCATTCCCCCACTCTAGACCGAAGGTAGGCAGTTATAAACCCATCCAGTTCTCCATCCAACACAGCTTCGGCATCGTGAACCTCATAATCGGTACGATGGTCCTTCACCATTTTGTAGGGATGGAGAACATAACTCCTGATCTGATTTCCCCAGGCCGCTTCAATGCGCTCGCCTTTTAGCCTGGCTCTCTCTTCCTCTTTCTGCTTGCGGTCTAGTTCCAGGAGGCGAGAATACAGGACTTTAAGAGCGGCTTCCTTGTTTTGGTGCTGAGACCTCTGGCCCTGGCAAGTAGCTACCAGACCGGTAGGCAAGTGAGTTATCCTGACAGCGCTGCTTGTCTTCTGCATATGTTGCCCGCCGGGACCACTGGATCTGAAAGTATCTATCCTCAAGTCTTCTGGATTTATTCTAATATCCACCGCCTCTTCGGCTTCGGGGAGGACTTCCACCAGAACAAAAGATGTATGGCGGGCATGGTCGGCATCAAAAGGAGACAGCCTCACCAGTCTGTGCACTCCGTGCTCACCCTTGAGATAGCCAAAGGCATAATCCCCTCTAATCTCCGCGATAGCGCTTTTGATGCCGGCTTCTTCCCCCGGCGAGACATCTAAGGCTGCAGCCTCATAACCGTGCCGCTCTGCCCACCTCAAGTACATCCTGAGCAACATGTTGGCCCAATCCTGTGACTCCGTGCCACCAGCACCAGCATGAAGGGCGAGCATGGCATTTCGATTATCGTAATCGCCAGTAAAAAGCTGT
>JAOUDT010000022.1 GCA_029859145.1 Dehalococcoidia bacterium | reverse complement strand
CAATTGCGCCCTATCCACCAGCAACTCCTCGGCCGGCATAGAGAACTTGCCCTTGAGGTAGTTGCGGAAGCCATCCGCGACGGGTTCGAGCACGGCGAAGGAGGCCGCATCGGTGTGCTCCTGCGAGGCGTCCATACGTCCCGGCGTGAAGGGAACCGACATCTTGTGACCAGCCCTCTTTGCCGCTTGCTCGACGCCTGCACAACCGGCCAGAACGATCAGGTCGGCCAGCGATACCTTCTTACCGTTGGACTGCGCGCTGTTGAAAGCGCTCTGGATGCCCTCCAAGGTCTCCAGCACTTTTGCCAGCCGGGCAGGCTGGTTTACTTCCCAATCCTTCTGCGGCGCCAGACGAATGCGGGCGCCGTTGGCACCGCCGCGCTTGTCGGAGCCACGGAAGGTGGAGGCCGACGCCCAGGCGGTCGAAACCAACTCCGACACTGATAGTCCGGAAGCCAGGACCTTGCGCTTCAGGGAGGCGATGTCCCGTGCATTAATCAGTTTGTGATTGACGGCGGGGATGGGGTCTTGCCAGATGAGTTCCTCTGCCGGAACCTCCGAACCGAGATAGCGTGTGCGCGGGCCCATATCACGGTGCGTCAGCTTGAACCACGCCCTGGCGAATGCATCCGCTAGCTGCTCCGGATTCTCATAAAACCGCCTCGATATTTTTTCGTAAACAGGGTCGAACCGCAGGGCGAGGTCCGTGGTCAGCATGCCTGGTGCGTGACGCTTGGACGGGTCGTGCGCATCCGGCACCGTACCGGCGCCAGCGTCGCCCTTCGGCTTCCACTGCTGCGCACCGGACGGGCTCTTCGTCAGTTCCCATTCGTAGCCGAATAGGATCCTGAAGAAGTTGTTGCCCCACTTAGTTGGTGTGTTGGTCCAGGTGACTTCCAGGCCGCTGCTGATCGTGTCGCCGCCTTTGCCCGTGCCGAAGCTACTCTTCCAGCCCAGGCCTTGCTCTTCGATAGGAGCCGCTTCCGGCTCAGGCCCAACATCTTTCGCATCACCGGCGCCGTGGGTCTTGCCGAACGCGTGGCCGCCCGCGATGAGGGCCACCGTCTCCTCGTCGTTCATGGCCATACGACCGAAGATTTCGCGGATATCCTTGGCTGCCGCCAGCGGATCCGGGTTGCCGTTCGGGCCTTCCGGATTGACGTAAATCAGGCCCATCTGAACGGCAGCCAGGGGTTTCTCGAGTTCCCGGTCACCGGTGTAGCGCTTGTCGCCACCCAGCCAGGTCTTCTCGGCCCCCCAGTAGACGTCCTGGTCCGGCTCCCAGACGTCCTCGCGGCCGCCACCGAAGCCGAAGGTCTTGAATCCCATCGACTCCAGGGCCACGTTGCCAGCCAGGATCATGAGGTCGGCCCAGGAAATTGTCCGCCCGTACTTCTGCTTGATCGGCCAGAGCAGGCGGCGCGCCTTGTCAAGGTTGACGTTGTCGGGCCAACTGTTGAGCGGAGCGAAGCGCTGCTGGCCCCTGCCTCCACCACCGCGGCCGTCACCGGTGCGGTAGGTGCCGGCGCTGTGCCACGCCATACGGATCAACAAAGGCCCGTAGTGGCCAAAGTCGGCCGGCCACCAGTCCTGCGACTTCGTCATCAATGCCGCGAGATCCCTCTTCACGGCCACCAGGTCAAGGCTCTTGAACTCTTTGGCGTAGTTGAAGTCCTCGCCCATCGGATTGGACTTTGAGGAATGTTGGTGCAGGATCTCGAGCCTCAACCGATTCGGCCACCAATCTCGGCTCGATGTGCCGCCACCGGCAGTATGTTTCTGGTCCCTGCCCGCTACCGGGCTCTTGCTTTCTTCGCTCATAATGTCTGCTCCTCCCGTTGTCTAAAATTATGCACCTTGCTGCTCCGTCCGCATAGTTAATTATAACAGGCGCTATCTACCTCCGCGGCTCGATAGTCAGCCCTGAAGACTCCCCAGCCGGGCGGCAATCTGCAGCGGATCCGGTCACTCTGGTGTCCCTGGAATTCGAAAGTTGAATGAAGTCACAATAGTCAGAATTGTTGGGTAACAACCCAGGTAAATGTGTTACTCAATATACTAGCGTGATCTTGTACTCTTGTTCATTTGCCAGGACTTGAAATTGAACAAGCCTAGCATTTCCAGCCGGGCATTAAGAGATTGGTTATAGTTGTCGCCAGGAAATCGGCAATACCATCGACAATAGAGCTGACACCGGAAGAATAACCGGAATGTTCGTGCATCTCTATAGGAGTGGACAGGAATTCCACAAGTCTTCCCCGTGTTCCAGTTGAACTTCCGTCCTTGTATGATGCTTGCCACTCAGCTTTCATTTTTTCATCTTGAGTGCTTTTCTTCGGGCGCGTCAATTCCTGGCGGAAGTGCTGGTACCTCGTGAATATGCCTCTATTCAACCAGAGCCCATGACATACTTGACAACGCACTAGGATAATATCCTCGGGGAAGTTCCTGTCGGTAAACCTTTGCATTGGCCCCTGGTCTCTGGGGCAAGATAAGGCGGAATTCTCGATCGCGGAGGGAGTCCGTAGTATTTCGGTATTCAGTGCCTCGATTCTCTCTGCTTCTCCCTGTTTTACCCGGAATAGCTCCGATTCGTCGAACCAGATACCTCCACACCCCTCACATTGGTCAACAAAGATTGGCCCGCCATAATGCGATACTATTTTGACCTGGCGCATTTCGCTATCATCGTTAGGACATATCACGGGTCTACTATATCCCCGTGATATGTGGCGGGCAAAAGCCGATTTTTCGAGTATGGCCTGAAGCCATTGAAGCAACAATGAGAACAAATTGTGGTGAAGCTTGAGGGTATCTTGAGAATAGACCAGAGGGCTAGGCGACTGCTTGTGGTATTCTGGAGGTATATTACGCGATTTATAGCGGGCCCGATTAATATCCTGACCCTGGAATTCAATCGCTGCCGCTGAACACCGCGCCCACCTGTTACGCTGGTGAATAGCTAGGGAAACTTATCACTACCGCTTCTCGTGTTATCACCTGGGGGCATTCCGATATTTCCGGGCGCACAATCTCGGTTAATTGATCCTGATTAATGCGGCTCTTGTAAACAGTTTCATACCATTCGCTGAGGGTCATTTTTATCTCTTCAACGGGCACGTCGACCATTCCACCGGTCACTATCGGCGGCTTTTCACCATACTCAGCCGTTACCCTTTCGATATACTGTAATTTCTCAAAAGCCGGTGTGCCGGTATAGGCCGTCTGCCAATTCGAACAAGGCGTGAGCCATACAGCGAAGGTTTCAGCAAAATCATCATCAGGATGCTTCTGAGCGTAACATCCTTCCAAATGATGAACAAACCGGGTGCTAGACGGATCTACCTGGTACTCATCTTGATACGGCTGCGAAAATGGCCCGAATAGGGTCTTCCAGTCTGGCTTGTCATAGAGCCGGTATGCATAATTGAACGCATGCCCTGCTTCGTGTCGAAGGATCATCATCACGGTCATATCGTCTTCAACTTCAATACCACCCATTTGCCCAAGAAGGTCACAAAGTGCCGGGTCGGCAAGATGGAACGGAACACCGATCACAGGGACCTCATCAGGACAACCCCAGCTGTCGGACAGATAGATGTTTGGCTTGAAAGCAATACCGGCTGCCTCCAATTCCTTATAGAGCTGGATAATCAACCCTTCCAGACGCGTGCCTTCCATTTTCAGAGATAGCTCGCTGATCTTCCGTGACAATAACTCTTGCTGTTTTGCATCTGTTAACGTTTCAACTGACTGCATAGAATCCCTTTTCACTCCTTGTCCGTCATCTCGTCGGAGTTTGTCTTGCACCGGGGCAAATTCTGCTGAACTATATGTGCCATTCACTGTATGACTTAACTGGTTAACAGTTTTGCCGGTCCCGGTTCTATTAAAACGTCCACGGGCCGACTAGCGGCAGGTATCCATAGTGATGAAACACATAAAGCCTGGCCCGAAGGCAAGGCTGTTCAACTCCTCAGTAGATGTCTCAAATTGTACAGCGCATAATAACGTGTACTATGGCTAATTATACCATACCCTGCAAGCCCATGATTAGAACATACGTCAATTCTTGGAACAAATATGTCATGGGTTATCACCGGGACACCGAAACTAGTACTCCATATTTCATCAAGATGGGATTGCCAATTTTTCCGAACATTTGTAGAAAGTGTTGATTAATCGGAAGCATAGAGGTTATACTGTGGTTGAGTATAAAATCAATCCAATTACTGGAAAGGTGTTTTAAAACAGGGGTACGATTGTTATTGGTTGTGACTATAGCGGAATAGTCGGTCTGTGCGGGGTGTTGTCACACCGCGTCGGACTTCAAGAAGGAGAGTGATGAAATTGGGAAATCCGAAATGGGAATAGAGATTTGCCCATCGGAAATACCTGTGTTGCTGCTGTATAATCTAGACCCGAAGTGGTCGACACGGGAACAGGCAGAGGCTCTTGCTGTAACCTCACAGGTAGACAAGGCGCTCTGTACTGCAGGGTTTCCAACCACTCTGGTTCGAGTAACGAATAGCGATCTTGACAGTGTCTTATCTGGCTACGATCCTCTCGAATATATAGTCTTCAATTGGTGTGAAAGCCTTCCCGGTGTTCACCACAGCGAATGGCTCGTGGCGGAGTACTTGGAACAGCATGGCTTCACATTCACAGGTGCAGGTTCGGCTACGTTAGTGTCAGCTTATGATAAATGCCACGTAAAACGGCTCCTTGATGAAGCTGGAATCCTGACCCCCACGTGGGAACTATATGATAAGGGGTGCTCCATTGACTGGAGACGTTTTCCGGCCATCATCAAACCCTCAAGAGAGCACTGCAGCGAAGGCATTCACCGTGACTCTGTGGTAATGACGGAAACAAGCCTGAAGAATAGAATCCGCTACATAATCAAAAGATTTCAGCACCCTGCACTCGTTGAGGATTTTATTGACGGGCGCGAACTACATGTATCGCTATGGGGCAATGGGGATATTGACGTGTTGCCGCCAGCCGAGATGGAATTTCCCTCGTTCAAGGATGTGCATTACCGGCTCTGCACCTACGAATCCAAGTTTGTATCGGAGTCGGAACAATATAAGAATATCAATACGCTTGTACCGGCACCTCTTAGTGAGTGTGAAGTCCGTGAAGTTGAGCAAGTCTGCAGGGCAGCATACATATTAATGGAATGTCGTGACTATGCGCGTATCGATATGCGGATGAAAGACGGATTATTCTACATTCTAGACATCAATCCCAATGCTGACATCTGTCCGGACACCAGTACTATATATGCAGCTGAATTCGCGGGCTATACATATGACGATTTTCTGAAGCGTTTGGTTTTGCTTGCTGCAGAGAGACATCCTAAATGGGAAAGCGAATTTGTTTTGCCAGTCCTGGCAAGGTCTCGGCGTGTCTCAAACTGAGTTAATCTGACATTGAATCAAGTATTCTGGAGACGTAATACCTGATTTGTAGCAGGCCCGATCTGTATGTTGTCCCTGGAATTCGAGAATTGAATGAAGTCACAATAGCCAGAACTGTTGGGTAACAACCCAGGTAAATGTGTTACTCAATATACTGGCGTGATCTTTTAGTCCCGTTGATTCATTAGGACTTGAAATTGAACAAGCCTAGCATTTCCAGCCGGGCATTAAGAGATTGGTTATAGTTGTTGCCAGGAAATCGGCAATATCATCGACAATAGAACCGACGCCGGAAGGATAGACGGAATGTTCGTGCATCTCTATAGGAGTGGACAGGAATTCTACAAGTCTTCCCCGTGTTCCAGTTGAACGTCCGTCCTTGTATGATGCTTCCCACTGAGCCTTCATTTTCTCATCTTCAGTGCTTTTCTCTGGGCGCATCAACTCTTGGCGGAATTGCTGATACTTTGTGAATATGCCTCTATTCAACCAGAGCCCATGACACAATTGACAACGCACTAGGACAATATCCTGAGGGAAGTACCTGTCGGTAAACCGTTGCATTGGCCCCTGGTCTCTGGGGCAAGACAAGGTGGAATTCTCGATCGCGGAGGGGGTCCGTAGCATTTCGGTATTCAGTGCCTCGATTTTCTCTGCCTCTCCCTGCTTTGCCCGGAATAGCTCCGATTCGTCGAACCAGATACCTCCACACCTCTCACATTGGTCAACAAAGATTGGCCCACCATAGTGCGATACTACTTTGACCTGGCCCATTTCGCTATTATCGTTAGGACAAAGCACGGGTTTATTATATCTCCGTGATACATGGCAGGCAAAAGCCGATTTTTCGAGTGTGTCCTGAAGCCAACCAAGCAACAATGACAATAATCATTGGTGAAGCTTGAGGATATCTTGAGAATGGATCAGAGGGCTAGGCGACTTCTGGTGGTATTCTGGGGATATATTACGCGACTTTTAGCAGGCTTGGTTGGTATGGTGTCCCAAGAACTAAGGAGTAACAAAAGACCATTTTGTTAGGTGACCTTTTGCCGATCCGCGATGCATGGGAAATTCTGAGGGTTGCAGCAACCGGCAATGTTTACTATAGCCAAATCTCGATTTAGACGTAAGTCGACAACGCACTTTGCCTCACAGATCTGTCAAGCGTGAATGGGGCTTGACGCTCTTCAAGTCCAATGCTAACCTTTGGCCCCGTCGGAGAAAAGGAGGTATGGCATGAGAGGATCTCTGCCGCCACGAAGATGGCGTCTTAAGGCGTGGCAAACTACACTGGTCTTCGGTTTCGCGCTCTTTGTCATTACTGGGCCAGCAGTGTTCTTCTTTGATTACCTGGCTGGATCAGCAACACTCGGCTTTGGGGCGTCACCATCTTCGGGTTTTCAAGGAATTGGCATGTTCTACCTCTATATGGTTAGCTATTTCTCGTCCCTCATCGTCATATTGCCGGCCCTCTTGACCAGGCGCTTTGGAACCGCTACGGCAGTCTTCTTGCCTTACGTAATCATTGGTTTTCCAATTAACTACTACTTCGAGTGGGTCACTGATCACACCTGGGTAGCCCCGTGGTCCGGAGTCGGCTGGACAGCGGCGTTTCTTCTCACTGGGCTCTCTGTTGATTTGGCCCTGCGCTACTTACCCGATAGGTTGACCTCTGCCTGGAGGCCAGCTTTGACCGGTGCAATAATGGGCGTGGTCTCCTTCGTAGTTACGGTTGCAGCCCTTGATCTTGTCTACGTAGGCCCGCTTCCGACGAACCCAGGCTCTTTCGTTGGCATTGCCTATTTCGGTGTGCCTTGGATGGTTATCAGCAGTGCGTTCGGTGGATACACTGCGTATGCCTTGACGAGGGATATGGCCTGACAGGCTCATCGCGCTAATAACAGTTTGAGTCATCGTGCAGTTCCGCCATTTCGCACAAAGGAGTAGCAAGCCACTTTAAGGTAAGAGTACACCTAGATTCAACGGCCCGATCGCTATGAATATCGTCCAAAAAGAGGGTTTATAGTGCTGGTCAAGCTGCCAAGAACACCTTCTAATATTATGTAATTAATCCTTTCCTACCGAATGAGACGGCACAAGTGCTGCCGCAATTGCCAGAGCTGTCCCAAGATACAAACCTGACCACACAAATAGCGCTATCAAACCTGTAATTGCCAGCCCGATTCTTCTCCGAGTGGTCAGTATCGGCTTATCACGTACCGCGTAGCGCAAAGTGGCAACCCCCAGAATAACCGAAAAAACAAAGAAAATTAGAGTTATCATAGCTTGCCCGTGAAGACCGGTGACACTAAAGGTCAAAAACATCTGATAGACAATGCTAGCACCTGATCCCAGGAAGGCTAGGCCGGCCAACGATGCAAGCCACTTAGATATGTCTTTTGGTGCCCTGCCCTTCCGGCTGCGCAAATACAATATTATTCCACCGATAACTAATACCAGGATTATCGGCAATAATGTGACAAACTGGTTCTGCCCTTCCCAGGCATATACCTTCTGCACACTGTACTGAACCATTATCAATTCTATCGGAGTAAATGATTCGACGTAGCCAACTACAAGACCGTATCTTGCAGCCTCATGATCATCATCATGGTTTTCATCGTCCTCATTCGCATGGGTATCATTACTTTGCATAGTGCCGAAAACAACAACATAATATATGCCGTCTACGGGAGCATCAGTGGTCATATTAGCAACCTCATAGAACCACCCCGGGGAGAAGCCTTCATATGTTGCGCGGCCCGGATCACGGCCCTCTATTATGGTAGCGCCATATCCGGCGGGTACTTCAATATGATCAGGCGCTTCATCGCCCTGAGTCATTTCAGGAATCAGCAAAGCGAACGAGGGTAGAAAGCCACCTTCAGCCGGGCTTTCTGGTGTGAGTAAAGCTAACTGTATCTTCTCACCACGTGACACACTGAATTCATAATATTCTCCTTCGTCCAGATGATCTAGCTCATCATAAATGGCCCACGATTTTACTGGATCGTCAATATGATATGCAGTCGCAGGGCTGTGATTCTCTCCAGGAAATACTGGAGAATGAGCTAAAGCAGTACCCACCGGAACTAGAACCAATAATGTGATAAATATTGGTACGAATCTGACAAGTCTTATTTTAACCATAGCCGCAACACCCAGGGGTCAATTCGATAGTCACATTAATAGCCTATTCTCTAATTTTGAGAAATGCAAGTCCGGCAAAAACCCAGGCAAGACCATGCAGTATCAGCGGTATCCACGTGAATTCCAGGCGACTCAGATTTACTATGCTTCTTCCATATCCTACAGGTGTAGGAAGGTAGAGCCATATCAGGAATAGAACATAGACCGCAATTACCAGCCAATACACTTTCTTGTTCGTTTTCAAAGCATACATGTACGTGAACACAAACATGAAGGCAAATCCAGAGAAAAACATAGGCCAGATGTCAGGACTGCTGAAAAATGAAGTATTAAAAATAGCGACTATAACGGCATGAATTGTGACATAGCTCTCGAGCAGAATTATCCATTTCTTATTGAGATGCATCCAGGTCCAGGCCAATGTAACCTGTGTGAACAGCAAGAACATATAGAAGAATCCGGAGAGCAGCTGCGGATCAGTCGCCATGGGATGGAACCAAAAGGTATATACGAGTGCCCAGGCAAATACATACATATGGCTACGCCTGAAAAACCCGGTGACCTGTGCTGTGAATGGTTTCCCTGCTTTACGTCCCAGGATAAGACCCCTTCTCGGGTTCTCAAGTATGAGTATTACCGCCAGCATAATTATCACTGAATACTGGCTAGTAAATATGGGAACGTCTTGTGCCAGGCCATCAAACCAGAAGTGTGTCTGCAGTAAATGTAATGATACAAATACCAGGTTGACTGCTAGAGCTACCAGACTATATTTAGGCAATCCCCAGAGGGATGGAGATCTAAAGCCGTGTAGATTCTTGTCGCCGAAATAGATTGCCATCCAGAGAGAAAACTGATGACCTAGATAGAATGCCCATGTGATAACCATCCCCCAGAAGTCACGAGAAGGCAGCTTCCAGTAATACCAGGATGCCCCCTGGTCAGGGAGGAAGGAATCAATAAAATGTTTCAGATTTGGGCCAAGTAGCCAAATGAGAATCGTGAAGCAGAAGGCAAACAGTAGTCCAAAGAGCCATAAATACAGCGCTGATCGCGACTTTGTATCGAATTTCTGTGATTCCATCGCCCTATCCCATGATTGCGTCGCACCCTGCCTGGTACTCACCTATGGATCCCAGATAAAAATATCTTACTAGGTATTTGTTTGCCGGACAAGGGGAGGCGCACATCTTTGCTTTTAACTAAACAATAAGGCCAGCCGACGCAATGTACAGTCCCAAAGAATCACTATCAGACTCCATTGAACTTTGAGCCGTATCGTTGCCTTATATTCTTACTTGCCTGAAACAGCAGTTGCTGTGGTTTGCTTCATGCCGTCCCCGGAATGATTCGGACCCGTGACCCCTGTTCGGAAAGTAGTCGCCACCATAGGACATCAAGAGTTAGCGGTCTATGGTGCTCACGGAATTCGAGAAATAATACTTGATTTGTAGCACGCCCGATTGGTGTGGCGTCCTTGGAGTTGTAGGAGCCTCTGTCTACCTCTGCGGCTTGATGACCCCTTTTCCGAACGGTGACGCTTGGCTCTGTGCAAGCAAAGACTGCTTCCCCGCTAGCGCGGCTCTGCCGTGGCCATCGTCCTATATGGAGTTAGTCTTGCCGCTCCCATCACAGCTATTTTGGCTCGCCGAAACAATGATTCCGTTCCCTTTGACCCCACCCATGTCTGCCAGTTCTCCATCGTCTCCCACGTGCTTATCATCAGGCCCATAGATTGATCTCCCTCGCTGACGAGAAACTCAGCGTCAACGAAGCCTGGATATTGCATGGCACATGATTTGAGCTGCATCAGTATCTGTTCTACATGTTTACGATGCAACATCCTGTATCCCATGATACTTTTTACCATGCCGTCTTTTTTCGCTATCGCTTCCATTTTCCCTCCTTTTAATGTTTCGGGCTCTCTCAATGTCCATATGCCCTATCGGCATGCGCGCCGTACGACCTCCCGAAAGCCCCCGTATCCAGACCGATAGCTCTCCTAGCCAACTTGGCCCCTTCTGATGTTTGTCCTTCAGAACGGTTCCGGCTCGCCCGTTCACCTTATTTAACGAATAAGCCGCCGGGATGTCAGGGAAAGCCATATTGTCACCTTGTATTCTCGTCTAACCGGACAGGCAAAAGCGCCGGGCATTCCGCGGGCATAATGCCGGATTTGTAGCAGGCCTGATCGGTATGGTGTCCCTGGGGTTCGGCGTCTTCTAAGGCAGATTATCAAAGCGGAATTGTATCTATTACTCGGCGCTTGAGGCAGACTTAAAGCCCGAGTAGAGCCGAGGCGGGACTTGACAACTTTGGCAATCGGTGTATGATGTACCCAAATAGTTTAGGTTTAGGTTATTACAAGCTTCTTGGGATTCTTTCGGATTCATATCAAGTATTGGATGACCCAGGCTCTAACTAAATATTGAAAAAGGAGGTCATCCAATGAGTTTTCAGGACAAAACCATCCAGTGTGCCGATTGTGGGACTGACTTCAGCTTCACCGCTGAGGACCAAGAGTTCTTTCAATCCAAGG
>JAOUDT010000199.1 GCA_029859145.1 Dehalococcoidia bacterium | reverse complement strand
TTGAAGAATAGACACTCAATAGCAAGATCAGGCAAGTCCGCGTACTTCGTGAGATCCGCCACACCTATGATCTCATTCATGTACTGCCGAGGCACATAGATATGATCGGCGTCTCCGGCCAGAAGTGAGAGCTTTCGGCTGGACCATTCTTGCACCCACTTAGTGATGACATTATTAAAGGGCACAGTCGCGTTCCCTGCCCAGTAGTCCTCGTTCCTGTTCAGTGTAATCTGGCTGGTTTTGGCCCATGTGCCGAGTTTCCACTTGCCGGTACCAGACTCGTGCTCGTAGAGGTAACTGTCCTGCTTGGCCGGGTTGTTATAGAGCGTCCAGTTGCTCCAACTTTGAGGCCACTCGCCATTGGCGATGCACCAGTCTCTGTCAAGAATTGACGCCCAGGTGTTGGAGAACACCTGAAGGAACGGCACAGGTCCATAAGCGAAGTCCGGGAGCTGGTTGAACACGACATAATCGCCGTCGACCTCCACGGCATTGTCCATCAATGCCGGGGTAACATCTGGCCTAATGGTGCCATTTGCATAACGGGTACGGCTATGCCCTAGGAATGGAACATTGAACATCCAGGTAGGCCCGCCAGCCCTGTCCATAACCAACGCTCGCTCGAAGGAATACTCCACGTCTGCGGGGGTTAGAGTGTTGCCGCTGTGGAACTGGACGCCCTTGCGGATGTAGAATTTTACTTGCGTCGCATTCACGAAAGTCCAGTTGACAGCCGCACGCCCCACAAATGCGTCGACAGTATCTTCGTCATACCATATGAGCGGCTCATAGATATACTGTATCTGCTCACCGCTAGAGGTGTCGTAGGCCCAGTGAGGATCAAGAGAATCCATGTCTCCGATCGACTCCTGGACGAAGTCGCCGGGATTCAGGAGTGGTATTGCCTCGCCCTCCCCCTCGCCCTCGCCGCAGGCTGGCAATATGCTAAGGGAAAGGCATAACATAGCAACCAGGATTACCCAGCCCATTTTTGGAAATCTTTTACTCATTCAAACCTCCTTTACTAAATTTTCTCCTGCAATGATTTAGTTCTCTAGACTGTCGCCCGATAGGCATCACCTCCCTTGTCTTCATTTGTTTTATCTTTAAGGATACACTAGTTATGTTAAGATCCTGTTAAGGAGGTCTATAGGTAGGCAATTTTCCGATTCTTTATTTCACTGTCTGGCCGCCCCTCCAAGCAAGCCTGTGAACCCCGCGGAGAGAGCCACGGTAGCTCTCAGATACTGATTCACAAAGCCGGCCTCACGAACATAAACCTCACTCTTTTCCGGACAGACACAGCAGTCGCCCCTAGATACGACTGCCCTGAACTTGTATGATAACCTGCTGCTGAGAATTTGTCAATAGGGCAGTCATCCCGCCCCACAAGTGATGCGGCCAAAAAGCAGTTCTTGCTGTAATCTGGATTTTTCAATATACTGGCATGCATAACTGATGAAAGCGGACAGGCAAATAACTAATCTCGTTATTACAGGTTTCTCAGGGACCGGCAAATCTCTGGTGGCTAAAGAGGTAGCGCGGAGATTAGGTTGGGATTTTGTGGATACCGATGATGAGATAGTTAGACAAAGGGGCAAGCCTATCGCCGAAATCTTTCGTGAGGACGGAGAGGGAAAGTTCCGGGAGATGGAACGCGAGATGATTAGGAAAGCTTGCCTAGGGGGACAAACGGTCATAGCTATTGGCGGCGGTGCCATAGTTGACCAGCAAAACTATGAATTGCTTGCGAAAACCGGGTTGATTGTTTGCCTGGAGGCTAGACCTGAAACAATCTATGAGCGTTTATTCCGTGAGGCTTCTTCTAGTCCTGAGACCGAGGTGCGCCCACTCTTGACTGCTGACGATCCTCTGGAACGCATCAGGCAACTCAAGGCCTCAAGGCAACCTTATTACGCCAAAGCGGATTGGACAGTCCACACCGATGGCATAGGCATCACTGAAGTAGCAAAGGAGGTAATAAGGGCTTCGAAACTGGTGCGTCGCCGCGCTCCTCGCAATGACGGAGGCAGACTTCGGAGTCACAGTGACAAAGATATCTCCTGCATCGTGGAGACAGCTACTCAGAGTTACCCCGTCTTCGTTCGCTATGGCTTGTTGGACAAACTGGGTGAGAAGATGAAACAAGGTGGTTTGTCCGGCACGGCTGTCATAATCAGTGACGAGAATGTTTTTCCCGTCTATGGCAGCAAAGTTGGTGAAATCCTTGAGGACGCCGGCTTTGCTGTTCATTCTGTCGTAGTGGCGCCAGGCGAGGAAACGAAAAGCGTAGACTGTGCCGTCAAGATTTATGATTTCCTTGTCGAGCATCGGGCAGAGCGGGACGATATCATCGTTGCCCTGGGCGGGGGCATGGTCGGTGACCTGGCAGGTTTTGTCGCTGCCACTTTCTTGCGGGGCATGCCGTGGGTGCAAGTGCCGACCAGCCTGATAGCCATGGTCGATGCCAGCATCGGAGGCAAGGTGGGAGTCAATCATCCCGAGGGGAAAAACCTTATTGGCGCCTTCTATCAACCTCGTTTGGTGCTGGCTGACCCCCAGACATTGACCAGTCTGCCTCAACGTGAGTTGACCTCGGGCTGGGCTGAAGTCATCAAGCATGGCTTGATTTCGGACAAGGAGTATTTCGAATTTCTGGAGAGCAACGCTAATAGGTTGATAAAACTAGATCCTGAACTGCTTACCCAGGCTATTGCCCGTAGCGCTGCCATCAAGGCTGAGGTCGTC
>JAOUDT010000200.1 GCA_029859145.1 Dehalococcoidia bacterium | reverse complement strand
TAGCATCCCTTTGTTGAACACAATTTGTGTTCTATCGTACACAAATTGTGTTCAGTTGTCAAATCGTACTCGTAGACGAAGCTTAGCCAGCTTCAATTCCCCCGCATTGAGTCTCAATATCTGTGCGATGTTCTAGGTAGACAGGATCTGGTTTGTGGCAGGCCCGATCGGTCTGAGTGCCTTCAGTTCGCCGTTGTCATTATGCTCGGGTTATTTATCGTTCGAATAATGGCAAATCCGAGGAGCCAACCCAAAACGAGCGGGTGGATGGAGCGCTACCTCGGATGCGATACTGTGCGACCTAGTTTCTGATCTGCGGCAGGCCTGATCGGCATGGTGTCTCAAGAAGCGGAAGTATTCTCCCCGAAGGAATCCATTCACTTGAACAGTTTGTTGGCCAGTTCTTGACGATCTGTTTCAAGGTAAGCAGCAATCTCAGTCACGATATGGTCCAGTATGCCGATTCCAAGAGGTTTGTGCCCGGGGATGGTAACGTGGTGTTCGAAGCCTCTATACGTTGATGTCAGACGCATGTGACTGCCGGTCTGGCGGGTCACCTTATAGCCGTACCTGCCCAGCAGAGCAGCGAGCTCCTCACCCCCCACGTCCCTGGGGAGCTTCATACGGGGATTACCTGATCCTTCACCACGCGCAGGCGGATATACCGGGGCTTCTCTTCAGCCTCAAAATGGCACCGTGTGGCTTCCTGCACCCGCTTTTTCAGCTTGGCAACGGAATCGGCTTCGGTACAGATGCAATGTCCCAGAGCTTTGGCAGTATAACCACCTTCCGGAGCTTCCTCTACCAGAAAGATTATCTCCTTTTGCATGTTCCGCTCCCGGGCAGGGTTTAATCGCTTCACTCATACCCCGCCCCTCGTCGGTAAGTGTAGCACAGTCTTGAGCGGAGCTCGAGATGCTTACATCGTGGCGTACTGAAAGATAGTGCCTGCCTTGTGGCAGGCCTGATTGATATGATGTCCCTGGAATAGTGGGTAATCGCCTGGATGCAATGGGGAAGGACCCTATAAAATCACTTCTTGCTCTGTAAAATCCCTTTGGCCCAACCTGCAGCCCGCTCTAGTTCTCCTTCTTTCAGCGGCCCCTGGCCGCCTGTAACGAAGAAACCCTCCGGAGACGCTGCAAGAGTAGCGCCCTTCTTCTTCAGATTGCCGGCGATGCGCCCCGCGGCATATCCGAACACCCCCACGATTTTCGTCGAGATTCTGGTATCGAACGCAGCTACGCTGACACCTTTTAGAGAAAGCTCGGGAACTTTTTTGAGAAAATCCTGGACCGCCGTTACCGGCCTGCCCGCATGGGTCGGTGAACCTACAATGAGAAGGTTAACAGATGCCAGTTCCGAGGGATTCGCCTCGCCCACACGTAGCACCTTGACCTCATTGGACGGAGTAATAGCTTCAGCAATAGCCTTGGCGATTTTCTCCGTATTCCCGTAGACTGAGTCATATAATATCAAAGCTTTCATTGGACACCTCCACTCTATCCAGTGTATACCTGTACTAGCGAATCTTCAAGTGCACCCAGCTTCATTCAATGTCAAAAAACCTACCTGTATTCGGGGAACACAATTCCTGATTGCTATGGTGTCCCGGGAAACTCGAAAATGAATGCCAATCAGGTCAAGAATTGGTGTTATTCTGCTACCACGAACTTTCTTCCGTCTTTCCGGCAGATAGTCCGGATGGCATTTCTCCCTGAGAGGGCGTTACCGAAAAGAGCTCCCAACATTGTGGCCCAGGCACCCGCAAAATAAAAGTTCCCCAGACCCGGAAGGGTGCTTTGCCCCCCTCTGGCGCCGATAGCACCGGTGAAACTAAACTTCTTGTTAGGAAAATTTAGCCATCCATGTGTCTCATCTATATACCGTTCCCAGGTCATCGGAGTAGGTACATCTATGACCTCTATTTGGTCCCTTATCCCGGCAAAGCGTTTTTCCAGGATGTCAATAACCTGCTCAGCGGCCTTTTGCTTTTCGGCTTTATACTTCGACTTATCCGCGTAGAGCTGCTTCCAGTAAGAGTAGCTGGAAACCAGTTCGGCTTTGATAACGCCCTTGCCTTGGGGCGCGAAAGTCCTGTCAAAGCCATACATCTGCATCTCCAGGCTTTCGTTCTTATGATTGGCGATGGTTACAGGTTGATCCAGAAGCATTATCAAAGAAGAAGGTTCATTCGAGAGATCCCTGTTAACGCCCAGGAAGACATGGACTGCCCAGTTGGCCTCATCCGCTGGTTCTTTACAATAAACGCGGGTTTTGGCATCGACATATTTACCTTCCAACATCTCCATAATGGTTTTGCGCCCGTCGGCATTAGAGATAACAGCATCCGCGCGACATTCGCTCCCATCGGTCAGCTTGATACCCACGGCCTTATCGTTTTCTACCAGAATCTTTTCAACTTTCGAACGATAGTGTACTTTGCCGCCCAGCTCTATGTACCGCTTCTCTATGGATGCGGCCAGTTCATGAGCGCCTCCAATAGGCCATTGAAGGACATTATTGATACCATAGGCGTGCCTCTGCAGATGAAAATACATGGGAGTATCCGGATTAGAATAGACGAGGAGTGGGAAAGCCCTGCGCAGAAAGGGGTCGGTAAATCGCTGAGCGAATTTCTTCATACTGAGAGTAAAGTATCTCAATCTCTGAGGCCTGGAACCGACGCCTCCCAGCACGGGCCAGATAGAGCCCATCATCATCTCGCCCATAGCGTCCTTTCCACTG
>JAOUDT010000198.1 GCA_029859145.1 Dehalococcoidia bacterium | reverse complement strand
GAGCCGCACCATTTCTTTCCAACAGTACTGACGCCTGGTCGTGGGCCGCAGCACTTTTGGAAAGGTTTTCGGGCAAAGCCAGGATCCTCTCCAGCAATCCCAGTGCTACGATGTTCTTGGCCGCGGCCGTCCCTTCCAGATTTTTGGTTATCTGGGAAAAGCTGACTTGAAAAGATTTCTCGGGGAGATCCAGGCTTCCCTCTGGAGGAGGGCTGTCGTAGAAAACGATGCTTTCGATTCCCAGCGGCAATTCCTGTTTGAGCTCGGCGTACTTCTCCCAGTTGAAACACAGCATGATATCCACAGTATCTGCGGGAAGGGAAGCCCGAGTTGTATCCAGGCTTAGCTTCACCCCGGAAGCCCCACCTCTAATCTGAGGGCCATAGTATCTGGGCATCTGGCCGAAATATCCCTGGGAGGCAGCCAACCTCTGCAAAAGACTGCCCAGAACCACTACGCCATCGCCACCCGCGCCAACAATCCCGATAGTTAGTCTATCTCTCATTTTATGGATAGGAGCCGAGAGACTTGGTCACTTCATTATATACTATGTACATAGCGATTATAAAGCGGACGAAGCGAAGCGCTGACAGTCACCAATTGCGCCTAGGCAAGGTCCCGGTAGGTCTGCTGGAGGAGCAGAGCATCCTGCTCCAGATAGGGGACACTCTCGCAAACGACCACTCCCTTTGCCCTTCGCTCCTGCAGGGCCCTAAGAAGCTCGGCATATCGCAAGTCCGAGTCCGGTAGCATCAAATGCTTGATTTCGCCCTTTTTGCCATAGGCAATCCCGGAGAGGTGGATGTGCATGTTATCCAGGCCCCGCCTGCCCAGTTTTCGTTCAACCTGGTCCAAGATAGTGACGAATTCTGGATAGGAGTTGGTTTTTCCCGTCCGGGCATGCAAGTGGGAGAAATCGATGCAAAGGGCAACTCCTTCGATCTCACTGCTAAGGTGAAGCAGTTCCTCCAGGGTGCCAAACTGAGAAGGTTTTCCGGTAACTTCAGGCGAAATCATCACCTTGTTCCCCTCTTTCCGCAGAGTGTTCACCACCTCTTGGAGATGTCTTTTGACCGTGGCGTAGGTCCCGGCGGGACTGTCTTTGAGATAGAAGGCAGCGTGGAAGGTGATGCTTCTGGCGCCGAAAATAGCAGCGATGCGAGCAGTCTGCAGTATCCTTTCTTTGCTCATGTGCACTTTTTGCCGCTCGACGGCATTCAGATTTACGTAGTAGGGTCCGTGAGCAGTGAGCACGACGTTCTTCCGTGCTGCTAATTCTCCCACCGAGACAGCAACCTCGGGCGTCATCTTCACCCCCTGGACAAACTCCACCTCCATGCAGCCGAGGCCGAGCGCGGCAACACGTTCAATGCCAGCCTCAGTGGAACGGGATTCAGCGCTGAAGGGAACACCGCCTGTTCCGAAAAGGAGTCCGCCCGTTTTGCCTGAATTCATGACTCCCCTCACTATTTTACTGCTTCCTCTACGAGCCTTCTATAGGCAAACAGCAAATCTCCGGTCAGCTTGCCGGGTTTGCCTGTGCCGATGATCCTGCCCTCAACGGAGACCAGGGGCACAAGCTCCAGTATGGAATTGGTGAGGAAGGCTTCTTCGGCTTCTATTAGCTCGTTTAGCTGCACCCATCGTTCCGTGGCCTTGATATTTGAAGTCCGGGCTATCTCCAGGACTGCATCCCTGGTAATTCCGGGCAGGACGCCGCTTTCAAAGCAGGGCGTGATGAGTTCTCCGTGGCTCACCAAAAAGACGTTAGTCGCGCTGCCTTCGGCAAGATAGCCCTGTTCATTGAGGAAGATCGCTTCATCGCAGCCAACAGCTCTGGCTGTCGTGCGGGCGAGGATATTCTCCATATAGCAGGTGGACTTCAACCGGGATAGGGGCGACTGGCTATTCCGGCGCAGGAAAGATACAGCTGCTTTGAAACCCGTCTCATACTTTTCGGGTGACAAGGGGTCAAGGTATCGGGCAGTGATGAGGACAGTAGGACTGGGGCAGGTGCGCGGATCTGGTGTCATGTCGCCTTCACCGGCCGAAACAGTGAGCCTGATGCGGGCATCCTTGAGCCTGTTGGCCGCCAGAGTGGCCACGCAGGCAGCTTTCAGAGACTGCTTGCCATCGTCTGTGATCAGGACGCTATGTGTCAGGCCGACGCTCTCAGCAGAGCAGCGAAGGCGGGTGAGATGAGAATCGAGGCGAAAGATATGGCCGTTGTAGGACCGCATGGTCTCGAACAAGCCGTATCCGTAGAGGAAGCCATGGTCGAAGGGGGACAGCCTAGCCTCAAAGCCGCGCACAAGCTGCCCGTTGAGGTAGATGAATTCATCCATCATTTGACACCTACCCTAACCCCAGACTGGACGACTAAAGCGAAGAAAGTTGTTCAGAATATCGT
This sequence comes from Dehalococcoidia bacterium, assembly GCA_029859145.1. Classification (GTDB taxonomy): domain Bacteria; phylum Chloroflexota; class Dehalococcoidia; order GIF9; family AB-539-J10; genus RBG-13-51-36. The sequence continues at coordinate 344 of JAOUDT010000198.1, read as the reverse complement.
GTCCTACTTCAGTGAGGATGGATTCGGGATGAAACTGAACCCCCTCCACCACATAATCCCGGTGCCTCACCCCCATTATTGTGCCCTCAGGAGTTCTGGCGGTGACTTCGAGACAGGACGGAAAGCCTTCAGCTTCGACAATCAAAGAATGGTAGCGTGTCGCCGCAAACGGATTGGGCAAGCCCTGATAGATAGTTTTGCCATCGTGATGAATAGCAGAGGTCTTGCCGTGGACCGGTAGGCTTCGTCCGATCTTGCCGCCATAGGTGTGGCCGATGCATTGGTGTCCCAGACATACCCCCAGCATAGGGATCTTGCCGCCGCAGTGCTGAACTACCTCGTTG
>JAOUDT010000021.1 GCA_029859145.1 Dehalococcoidia bacterium | reverse complement strand
GAGACGAAGAACCGTCTATCTACTGATTTTCATCTTGGTCTTGTTCGGCTTTGCCTTATGGTCTGCAGTCCCCCTCGATAGAAATGTCCTTGGCAGAGAAGGACTGAGGCTGGGGCTTGACCTCTCCGGTGGCAGCTACTTGGTCTATCAGGGTGATCTCAGCGATGTCGAGCCCACCAACAGAGATGAAATTATGGAAGGGGTGAAAGGGGTTGTAGAAAGACGTATCAACGCTCTGGGCATAACTGAGCCCATCGTGGAGATACAGAAGCGCGAAGGGGAATACAACATTGTCATACAGCTGCCCGGCATAGCTGACATCGACAAGGCGAAGGAAATGGTCGGACTCTTCACCATACTCGAATTCCGTGAACAGGATGCGGCGGGAAATTGGACCCCTGCCAAAGGCACGGTGAACAACGAGACATTAACCCTTACCAGCAGATACTTTAAACAGAACACTGACGTCGCTGTAAACGAGTACGGCAAACCGCTGCTAGTATTTGAGTGGGACGAAACGGGAGCGCAGCTTTCCGTACAAATAACAACCCGCCTCCTTAACAAGCAATTGGCTATTTTCCTCGGCGATGAGCCCCTTCGGGGTGAGGACGGTAATATGATCGCCCCGGTGGTCAGGGCGGTGATAGAAGACAAGGGGCAAATTGAAGGGCTGAGCCTTGCTGATGCCACTGAGCTCAAAGATTTGCTCAACGCCGGGCGCATCGACATTCCGCTGGGGAGGTGGGTGAACGGAGAATTTGAGCCTAGTGTCCCGCTCTACGAACGGACTGTGGATGCTACCTTGGGGGCGGATTCCATCAGGAAAAGCATAACAGCAGCAGCCGTTGGCATAGTGCTGTTGCTAGTATTTATGCTTGTGTATTATCGTCTGCCTGGTTTAGTGGCTTGCCTTAGTTTAGCGATCTATGGAGTGGTGCTCTTAGCCATTTTCAAGCTCGTCCCCATAACCCTGACTTTGCCCGGCCTGGCCGGCTTCATTGTCTCTCTAGGTATGGCAGTAGATGCCAACGTGCTCATCTTTGAGCGCACGAAGGAGGAATTGCGAGGGGGACGTAGTCTGGGAGCCGCCGTCGAGGCTGGATTCAGCCGTGCCTGGACAGCTATCAGGGACAGCAATATCACAACTTTCATCGCTTGCATCGTTCTCTTCTGGCTTGGCGGTACAATGGGCGCTTTTATGGTCAGAGGCTTTGCCCTGGTCCTGTTTGTCGGTGTGGCGTTATCCATGTTCACCGCCATCACCGTTACCAGAACCTTCCTCCGCCTGATTATAGGCAGCCAGGTGGTCACCAATCCGGCGGCTTACGGAGTAGCATCACTTCCAACAGTGAGGGATACGAAATGATAGATTTCGTTGGTCGGAAGCGGTGGTTCTTCCTGATTTCGTGGATACTTGTGATTATCGGTATTGCAGCCCTGATTATCTCCCAAATACAGCTTGGGACTCCTCTGCGATTGGGGACCGATTTTGCCGGCGGGACATCCATGACTCTTCAATTTGAGCCGGCGGTGGAGCAAAGCCAGCTGCGCGAGGAGATGACCAGGCTGGGATATGGCGAGGCAACTATTCAGAACGCAGGTGACGGAAACTTCATCATCCACACCCGGGAAATAACCTCGGACGAGGCGGAAGAACTGGCACAGGAACTCGGGGCAGAATTGAATTCTCAGGTTGAAGTAGCTGACTACTATCTAGCTTCTGCAACGGTGGGAGCAGCAACAGCACGCAGTGCTGTAATTGCCGTGATAGTAGCATCTATAGCTATGTTGTTCTATATTGTCTGGGCGTTTCGCCGGATGCCTAGACCTTTCCGCTGGGGCAGTTGCGCTGTCATTGCCCTTATTCACGATGTTTTCATAACACTAGGCATTTTCTCTCTCCTGGGCTTGCTCATCGGACTGGAAATTGATGCCCTGTTCATCACCGGGCTACTTACAGTTGTGGGCTACAGCATCAACAATATTGTGGTTGTCTTTGATCGCATCCGGGAGAATAGAGCCAAGGGCATCAGCTCGGACTTTGCCATAACAGTAAATTCCAGCATCGTGGAAACCTTGGGACGCTGCTTAAACACCAGCCTCACCACACTCTTCGTTATTCTGGCGTTATTCCTCTTCGGCGGAGCTACCATACACTACTTTGTCCTCGTGCTACTAGTTGGCGTTATCATCGGCACCTACGACTCTATTTGCGTCGCCGGAGAACTCTTGGTGGTATGGGAAAGGGGAGAGTGGAGGACGCTGCTACCCTGGGCCAAGACACGGGCATAATAGCTGTCGGCTGAGAGCTGTCAGCCGATATGGTGTATTCTCTTTATTGCCTCGATATGCTCGTCAAATCCATCGGGTTTTCTTGCCACTGGCGCTTTTCCCAAAGGGTCGTCTATCTCCGAGTTACCTAGAAGTACAGCAAACATAGCCTTTATGGACGAAGCAACCACGCGCAGGTTATAGCCGCCTTCAAGCGTGAAAACGAGACGCCCCTGGCATAGTTCGGCAGCCAGTTCCTTCAGTATGGTCGCCATTTGAACGAAACCTGTGACACTCACTTTCATCATAGCCAGGTGATCAGCCCAATGAGCATCAAAGCCCGCAGAAACCAGGACGAGTTGGGGCTGAAATCTTCGGGCTGCTGGCACCAAGACCTCGTTGAAAGCTCTCAAGTATTCTTCATCGCCCCAGCCGCCAGCCATAGGAAAATTCACCGTAGTACCCTCTCCTTCACCCGTCCCAGTTTCATCCATCCACCCTGTCCCGGGATAGAAGGGGTACTGATGGGTGGAGAAGTAAAGGACTTTGCGATCAGCATAAAAAGCATCCTGCGTCCCATTGCCATGGTGGACGTCAAAATCCGCGATAAGCACACGGTCCAGGCTGAACTTCCTCATGGCAAATTTGGCAGCGATCGCCACATTATTGAAAATACAGAAGCCCATGGCCCGGTCCTTGATGGCATGATGCCCTGGCGGTCTAACCAGAGCAAAAGCGCTATCTGCCTCCCCCTTCATCACTGCTTCTACAGCCACCATGAGCCCACCAGCAGCGCATAAGGCCGCTTCGTAAGATTTCGGAGACATTACTGTATCAGGGTCAAGCCAACCACCACCCTTTTCCGCCTTGCCCTTGACGTAAGAAATGTACTCCGGCGCATGTATCATCTCCAGTTCTTCTAGTGTGGCGGGGCGTGCAGGTAGACATGTGAGTTTCTCTTTGATTCCAGTCTCCTTCAAATAGGACATCGCCTCTACCAGTCTACGAGAATTCTCCACGTGGTCGCCGGTATCATGTTCCAGATAGACTGGGTCATAAACCAGGCCTACTTTCATATTCGCATCATATCAAAAGCATTCACGCAAAGACAATGATGGCGACGCTTTTCAAAGAGAGTATTGCTTTTTACCGCGAAAAACATCTATGCTGATGGCAGTATATACTTCTCCAAGCCGGCAAGCTTTGTAATATGACCAGAAAAGAAATAAAGGGGTTGCTGAACGAGGCAGAGAAGAGGTTTGCCTCAGAGGCAAAGCTAATACTGTTGAAGTCCGGCAAAGTCATCTTCGTTGGCGATACTCATGGTGACCTCGAAGCCACGGAGAAAATCATCCACAGGTATCTCAAGTCAAAGAACAAGCTGGTTTTCCTGGGGGATTATGTTGACCGGGGGCCAGCCTCACTGCAAAACATCAACTTTTTGCTCCAGCAAAAAATTGAACACCCCGATTCTCTCTACCTACTCATGGGAAATCACGAATGCTATGCCATGGGCAGCTTCCACCCTGCCGACTTCTGGGAAGGACTGGACGCTGAGCTTCGCCAGCGATATAGTGAGGCCCTCTCCAGGTTGCCGCTTGCGGTGTCCATGCCAAATGGAATCATTGCTCTGCATGGAGCACTCCCCAACGTGTCACGGCTGGAAGATATCAACAAGATAGAGCCAGGCAGCGCTGAGTGGCACCAAATAACCTGGGGAGACTGGCAGGAAAGTGCGGGGAAATTTCTAGGAATGGATCCCTATAGCGGGAGGCCCCAATTCGGGCGAGGCTGGTTCAAGGAAATCATGTCCCGACTGGGCAAGAACGTCTTGATAAGGTCTCACCAGCCAGATGCTCCACCCACTATGTACGGGAAAAGGTGCCTTACCATATTCACTTCCTCGGCCTACAAACATTATGTTCCTGAGCGTACTATAGCCGTGGTTGATCTGAAAAAACCCGTAAACGGCGCCGATGATATAGAGATAGAGACTATTTGAAGCTCACGCCACAACCTTGACATGACTCCCTCAGACATCTACACTATTAAAATAACCCGATGAGGTCCGAAAGCGATGATATGCCCTGTCTGTAAATACGACATGATAGTCGTCGAGTATCGTAATATTGAGCTCGATTACTGTAATAGCTGTAAGGGAGTATGGTTTGACTCGGGAGAGCTTGAGCTTTTGCTTAAGTCGCAGGGTCTTGAAGAGCGAAAGGCGTCATTTGATAACATCATCAACTCCCAGGAAGCTGCTTCGGCGGAAAAGAAACGCAATTGCCCCAGCTGTGGCCGCAAGATGAAAAAGACAGCGATAGGCGGACAGCCTAAAACCCTTATCGACGTATGTCGTGACAAACATGGGCTGTGGTTTGACGGGGGTGAGGTCGCTCAATTGATGAGGCATCTGGCCGGGGAACACCCGCCAAAAGATGATTCCGGAGGACACGTTGTCAATTTCTTAGAAGAAGTATTCGGAGCCTCAGAGTCGAAGTAGCAATGACGATTAAACAACAGTCGTATAAAATTAGGTAAGGAGGTGTAATATGCCAGTAGCAGCTTGGGTGATTATCGGTGTTGTTGTGGTTCTTGCCATCGTATTGTGGAGTCTGTACAACGGCCTGGTCAGGCTGCGCAACCAGGTCAAGAACGCCTGGGCGCAGATTGACGTCCAACTGAAACGACGCACAGACCTCATCCCCAATCTGGTGGAGACTGTCAAGGGGTATATGAAGTTCGAGCGGGAAACCCTGGAAGCAGTCACCAAAGCCCGTAATATTGCCGTGCAGGCGTCATCTGCGGGAGCCGGTGAGCGAGCCAAGGCTGAAGGGGAACTGAGTTCAGCCCTGTCACGTTTACTAGCTGTTGTGGAACGCTACCCCGACCTCAAAGCCAACCAGAACTTTCTGGCACTTCAAGAGGAACTGACCTCAACTGAGAATAAGATAAGCTTTTCCCGCCAGTTCTACAACGATTCTGTCCTCAGATATAACAACCAGACGCAGATGGTTCCTTCCAACGTTGTAGCCAGCATGTTCGGGTTCAAGGCTGGTGAATTCTTCGAGGTTACACTAGCCGCCGAAAGAGAAGCCCCCAAGGTGAGTTTCACCCAGTAAGCAGATAATTCGACTGTGTGGGAACAGATTAGGTCCAACCAGACAAGGTCGGTGGTGCTAACAATAGGCATGGGAGCACTGCTGATCCTCATTGGCTATTTCCTGGGCGCGGCCTTCGCTAGCGCCGTCGCAGGCTTGGTCATCGCCATATTGATATGGGTAATCTTGAGTCTGGTCGCCTATTTCCAGGGTGATAGTATTCTGCTCGGTATGTCCAGGGCCAAGAAAATCAAACCGGATGACCACCCTCGCCTGTACAACGTCGTCGAGGAAATGAAGATTGCCTCCGGCCTGGAGAAAATGCCCGATATATACATCATCGATGACCCCGCATTAAACGCCTTCGCCACCGGTCGTGACCCCAATAAGGCATCCGTAGCCATCACCTCAGGACTTCTCCAAAAACTAAACCGCGATGAATTGCAGGGGGTCATCGCCCATGAGATATCCCACATTAAGAACCGGGATGTGCTGCTCATGGCAATGTGTGGTGTCCTGCTCGGCACCATCGTGCTCCTGGCCTGGTATGGGTCACGTTTCTTGATTTTTGGCGGCGCCGGGTCAAGAAGAAGCTCGTCGAGGGGGGGCGGTGGACAGGCTCAGATAATAATCTTGATCGTTGCGCTGGTATTCATGATACTGGCGCCGATTTTTGCCCAGCTTATTTACTTTGCCATCTCTCGGAAGAGAGAATACCTGGCAGATGCCTCGGGAGCCCTGTACACTAGGTACCCAGAAGGACTGGCATCAGCCCTAGAAAAGATAGGCGCCTCAACTGGGCAGCTAAAATCGGCCAACAAAGCCACGGCTCCTATGTATATCGTCAATCCGTTCCGGCAGAAAGGCATGAAAGCCAGTGATCTATCAAGCACCCACCCCCCTATATCAGAGAGAATACGCATTCTGCGTGCTATGGCCGGCGCCTCTTTCAACAATTATGACCAGGCCTACCGCCAGGTTCACGGAGGACGGGGGGTCATATCCACTGCCAGCCTTACTGCCGAAACAGTCCCGATAGCAACGGTAAAGCTGGAGGGTGAAGCGGGTGAACTAAATGAAACACAGCGGGCTCGAGAGACCTCGGATGTAATGTGGAGACTGAGCAACTATAAGACCATTACATGCGACTGCGGCGCCAAGCTGCGAGTGCCGCCCAATTTCAAAGAGCCGCAAATCAAGTGCCCGCATTGCGGTAGAACACACCAGGTTTGAGAAGATAGACTACCGTTGCCCAAATCTCCTCGTGTACCAGCGGTAACTTCAGCACTTATGGTGATGCTGGCTGGGACTTCTTCTAGAATCCTTTGTTAAGCTATCTCGGCTACACAAAATGATGTTTCGTTCAATGTTTAACAAAAGGGGCTTTTGTTATATCAGAGGAAGCAATTGCATCCTCTCCCCTCCCCCTACAGGTAGCGCATTTGTTCAAGAGAAAGACGATTAACCGCATCCAGAGGTTACGAGAGAGTCACTGCCGGGAGCCGCTATCAGAGGACAGGATACCGTTTGGTTGACTTGCAGACTCAGAACCTAGGGTTGCACGGTCACCGAAGAGGCAGTGTACACAATAGTGACAAGCTAGTATTAAAGGGTTTATTGATACTAGGCTCTCTACTGTCATAAAAGGCGGTTTAGTGTGGAATCTAGCTAGCCCTTATTTCGGATAATAATGGGTAATAGACTTTGGATTGCATATGCGTGGGCAGACAATGTAGAGGGTGATTTCGACTATCTCGTTCAAGAACTTGAGAGAGTCGGGCTGGATGCCGGGTATGATAGAGTCGAACTGACCCCGGTCGGCGATTATGGGAACAAATAGGAGATAGAATTGCAGGCCAGTCATTTGATGGCTCGGCATATTTAATTACTGCTAGTAGTATAAATAACGAGCATTGCGGAGAGGAATTAGGACATGCATTGCTACGTGCGCTAGATGAGCCTGGTGTCGGGGTCATTCAGTTCGTGCTATGTCTTATGCTAGTGATTGAAGTAGCTGCTCTTGTCTAGACAGTTGCTCGATCGCTTCTTCAACAGTCAATCTTCTGAAGCTGATGAAGTCATGGGGTTTAGCTTGGCCAATCTTCCATAGTTCAGAAGTAGTGACCGTGGCCAGTGAAACAAAACCGCCCAAACTGGGACCATCCACAGTTACGATTATAGGCATGTCTCCGGTAAAGTTCACTGTCCCTATGGCGTACGCATAATCTGGTACATTAGAAGGATGGCGGCCACCTTCTCCCCCGTGTTTTCGGGCGAAGTGGGGCTTGGGTCCTTCAAGCCGATAACCCAGTCGGTTGGAGTTATAGTGAACACGCCACTGAGTGCTGTAAAACATTTCTACATCCGCTGGAGTAAAGAAGTCCGGTGCTGCGTGGGGTCCAGGGATTACCCCCACCTCCCACTCAGTCTCGTATCGAGGGATTATCGCGGCGGCTGACTTCCACTGCCTATGAAGCTCAGCTATTCTTTCATTGATGTGGATGACGTCTCCTTTCACTAAGGAGCGACCTTCGTATCCACCAAAGTGCCCTTGAGGGAAAGTTGATTTACTCCCTAGATAATCGGGGACATCGATTCCGCCGCCTACTGCCAAGTAGGAGCGCCATCCGGGCCCCTGCACAGCCCCAAGAGATAAAACAGTTCCCTTCTCCACATACAGGGTTTCCCACCAAGGAACTCCTTTGCCATTTATTGTACCTTGGAGCTTGGCCCCAGCAAGAGCCACCGTGGCATCACTCAAGAACTTCAATGCAGGGCCACTAGCAGTAATCTCTAACCCCGCCTCGTGGTCCCCGTTGCTCACCAGTTTATTGGCAATTCGGAAAGCCAGCGCATCCATCGGTCCCGACGGAGGAATCCCGACATTCCAATAGCCAACACGCCCCGGGGAATCCTGGACAGTAGTAAAAAGACCAGCATTGATTACTTCTATCATGTTTCAACCTTCCCGAGACCTTTAATATCCCTTGGTCCACTGTTTTGCCGCGCGTTTTTGCCTCGCCCTAAACGTCTCTGCTTCGTCTCGAACTGAGTCGAGGAATTTCTTGTATTCCTTGACACTAAAAGTCTCCTCCTCAATTCGGAGAGTATAACTCCCGCTCAGCATCGCTTCTCTGGCGCTCAATAATTCGTCTTCACTGGTTGATTCAAATTGAATGCGGTCAAAGAGCCTTAGCAGCCACGGGGCTTCAGCAAAAGCAGGAGCAGTCCGCCAAGTATCCCATATGGACAGGGTCCGTCCGACGAGTTGGTACCCACCCGGAGACTCCATGGGATAGATGCATATATATGAGCCACCAACACCCACACCGCCCTCAGGCGTATACATTCTCGCCGGATTATACTTTGGAACCACCAAGCGGTATCTAGGATCCAGTGGCACAGCACAAGGGGCTCCGAGATATACGTCACCAAGACCAATGACCAGGTGCTGCGTAGCTTGAAGGTATGAAATCACCTGCTCTATGCTCTCTAAACCGTTACACCGGGCCACAAACTGCACATTATCCGGCAGGTACGGAGCTTCAGCTCTCACCGATTGGATATATTTGGCTATGGCCTCCAGCGTCCATCTGTCATGAAAGGCAACCGGTAGATGGATGACTCGCGAGGGAACTTCGACTTCCTGAATTGGGGGGAGGCTTTTTTCAATTGATTTCAAGGTATCAAGAAGCCTACCTAAGGGTAGTTGTAGCCCATTGTATTTGATAAGCAAGGAACAGACGCCCGGCACCGTTTCCAGGACTCCTTCGACAGGAATATCCTTAATTGACTGTTCAAGAGAGTGCACCCGAAATCTAAGATCGAGGTCTAGGGTCATTTCCCCGTATTCCACGAGGAGGTAGGCGTCTCCTGACAGTCGGTAAACCACTTTAGGCTGTCCCGGCTTTTCTTGGATAATCGCAGCAATCGCGTCAGAACATCCTTCTTTTGCCCTGACGTGTAACCTACGCCGTGATCCTAATTTTCCCACAACTAGACACCCTCCATGCTGCATCAAAGAAATCCGGATGATACTTTAAGCCTTATCCACATGTGGTGTTAAAGTGCTAACACTTCAAATCTGTTACTTTTATCGTGCAAGTAATCTTAAGTTCGCGTTCACAGCCTGTACGAAACGTCGGGAGTCAGATACCCAGCCAAAGACGCCACCTTGCATTTTAATTGACTTAATAGAAGCTTGATAGTTGCCGTAGTCAGTGGCTCCCGTACAGTCTCGCAAGAGGACACACCAATATCCGTAATCATTAGCTTCCCTCATTATTGTGTGAACGCAAACGTCAGTGGTGACCCCTGAAAGAACCAGATGGGTCACACCAAGATTCTTAAGCACTATATGAATAGTGCTTGATCCGAACGCCCCTTTTCCAGCCTTATCGATAATGTATTCACCTTCAATCGGGTGAAGTTCATTAACAATGTCCCAATTCTTTTGACCACGAACTAAGAGGCGACCAAGACCATTAGGAGGAACATCGCCAATGCCTACTCCATCACCAATAATCTTACTCCGCAAAACCTTGTTGAATGGTGCGTCCGAAAGGTCAGGTTCGTGACCTTCACGAGTGTAAATAACCTTGATATCAGTACCACGGACACAGCTCAAAACACTCTCAATAGGTTTTATGGTTGCAGCAGTCGAAGAGAGATCATAGCCCATGACATCGACGTAACCTTTCTCACCACAAAAGTCAACCTGCATATCGATTACTAGAAAAGCCGTTCTCAGCGAATCGAATTCAACGTAAGCAGTGTCGCCAAATCTTGGGCAATCTTCAACTTCTAGTTTGAACAGCTTTCCTTTGGGAGAACCATAAAGCCAAGTGGGGAATTCGAAAGTTTTCGTCTCTCTGAATCTTTCGTACGCCTTTTGAAGCTGGTCTAACATTTCTTCACCGTTGCTCTGATGGTTTCAACACCGGCAGTGCTTGGATATTCGCGGACGCTATCATACAAAAGCCCGAAAGTGTCCCATCTAGGCTTACGATTCACGATTAGAGTCCAAGAATATCCGCGTTCCGGCTTCTCCTCTCAGTGCTTCCATCGCCCGTTCCGGCGTAGTAATTATTGCCTCACGCGTGTACTTCGTTGGGGTACCTTTAAGGAATTTTATGGACGCGCGTATTTTCGGTTCCATGCTACCGACCCAGAATTGACCTTCCTCAAGGAGCGCCTCTGCCTCGGTGACCGTAGTAACATGCAAAGGCTTCTGGGAGGGGCGGCCAAAATCAACAAAAGCATTTTCCACAGCAGTCAGAATAAGCAGAACGTCTGCATCTATGTCGATTCCTAGGCGGGCTGAGGCAAGGTCCTTGTCTATTACAGCCTCAACGCCACGGAGTGACCTATCGTGGTTTCTTATTACCGGAATACCGCCACCCCCGGCGGCGATTACAATTTCACCAGCATCTAGCATGCTCTTGATTATCCTCGCCTGTTGAATTTCCAGCGGCTCCGGAGACGCAACTACCCGGCGATAGCCACGGGTTGCATCCTTGATTATTTGCCAACCTCTCTCCTTTTCCAACCGTATAGCTTCCTCCAGGGTATAGAAAGGGCCAATCGGCTTCGTGGGGCGCCCGAAAGCGGGATCATTCTCATCCACTATTACCTGAGAGACAACGGTGGTAATGTTGTGTCTAAGCCCCTTCTCCCTCAGGCAATTGGCCACAGTCTGCTGAATCATATAGCCCATAAACCCCTGTGTTGCGGCGACACAGACATCAAGCGACATTGTCGGGACCTCTTTCACCACTTCCAAAGCAAGAAGAAGATTCCCCACCTGTGGTCCGTTTCCATGTGTGATAACAACGCGGTTACGACCTCCCAATAATTCGAGTAATTGCCTGCCGGTCTGGTTCAGGTT
>JAOUDT010000197.1 GCA_029859145.1 Dehalococcoidia bacterium | reverse complement strand
GTCAGGTATATTGGACTGCCCAGGAAGTTTATTGCTGGGACGATAATCTATGGAGACAAGGATGAATGTGCTGAGGGAGTGACAGTTGCTCTAAGTAACGATGGTGATCGCTGGGTAGTGAAGACCAACGCCTTTGGCGACTTTGAATTTGAGGGATTAGCGGATAACACCGAATATACCATAATAATATCAGCAGCCGGGTATGAGGAACAGACTATAACGGCCAGAACACAAAAGGATACCTACCTGGGTGAAATAGCACTGAAAAAGTGAATTGATGTTTTGGCCGCAACTCAGTTGATCGCCTGCACACACGGGTTATAGGCACAATTGAAAATCTAAGGAATAGACTTACAAGGGGATAAGCATGGCAGAGCAAATACTTACGCAGTGTACAGTAGGTGGTCCGGTCTTTGTCCATGTGGAGGACGGCAAGATAACCAAGATGCGCCCCATCGTCTTTGATGACACCGATGCTCCCTCATGGACTATTGAAGCCAGAGGCAGGAAATTCACACCGCCTCGCAAGACTACATTGAATTCATATGTGGTAGGGGAGAGGATGAGGATTTATTCGGAGAACAGAATTAAGTATCCGTACAGGCGAAAGACGTTTGATCCGCACGGTGACAGACATCCGGAGATGCGCGGCAAGGACGAATACATACGCATATCGTGGGACGAGGCTCTCGATACTGTAGCTGGGGAAATGAAGCGTATTAGAAAGACCTATGGACCGGCAGCGATAACTGCGATGACATCATCTCACCACAACTGGGGGCTTCTGCATTATAAGTTTGGGCCCTTTGGCCGTTTTTTCAACATGCTCGGTTACACTACGTTGATGGACAATCCTGACAGCTGGGAGGGGGCTCACTGGGGAGCGATACACACATGGGGCTACTTCTGGTTGCTGGGGCATTCTGACAACTACGACATGCTGGAAGACGCCTTGAAGAATACCGAGCAGGTTATATTCTGGTCGGTAGATCCCAACAGTAGCTCATACCAGTATTGGGGGCAGGAGAGCGCGACATGGCGTATCTGGGTAAGGGAGTTGGGCATCAAGGCTATTTTCATCGACCCCTACTGCAATGCTACGGCCAGTGTACTTGGTGACAAATGGCTAGCGCCGCGTCCTGGCACCGACGCTGCCCTGGCAGAGGCGATAGCCTACGTCTGGACAAAAGAAGGCACGTACGACAAGTGGTTCGTGGAAAACCGCACCGTTGGTTTTGAGGAATTTCGGAAGCACATTCTGGGAGAAGCTGACGGCGTTGCCAGGACACCGGGGTGGGCAGCGGAGATTTGCGATATTCCGGCCCATGATATTACTGTCCTGGCCAGGGAATGGGCGGCGAAAAAGACCATGCTGGCCACTTGTGCAATGTATGGTACGGGGGGAGCAGTCCGCTCAGCCTATGCCACTGAGTGGGCAAGACTGATGGTATTACTCATCGCCATGCAGGGCCTGGGCAAGCCGGGGGTTAATGTGTGGGGTGGCGCAGCCATGGGTGCCCCACTGGACTTCTCTTTCAAGATGCCCGGTTACGGTTCCGTCGGCTGGGATACCTTTGCGCTAGTAGCGAAGAAGAAAGCGGAGAACTCAGTTTCGCAAAAGGTATATCGATTGCTGCTGCCGGAGGCAATTTTGAACCCACCGGTTAGCTGGATAGGCGAGGGATTTTGCGGTCAGTCAATCGAGCAGCAATTTGTTCCGCAGACCTACCCTGAGTCGGGGCCTAATGGTGCCGAGATCAAAATGATTTATCGCCACGGCGGCTCATTTATCAGTACCATGACCGAGACAAACCGATGGGTGCGCATGTATCAGAGCCCCAAGCTGGAGTGCGTGGTGATGCAGGACTGTCATTGGCAGACCGAAACCCGCTTCGGCGATATTATTCTGCCTGCCTCCACTAATTTTGAACATGCTGATATCTGTGAATGGGCAAATGCCGGAGGCTATGGGGAAGGGGACTGCGGAGCAAACCACCGGGTGATGATTTATCAGAACAAATGCATAGAGCCATTATGGGAATCCAAACCGGACTGGGAAATCTACAAGGCACTAGCCAAGAGGCTGAGATTTCTAGGAAAGTACACCGAAGGTAACTCGGAGGAGGACTGGATAAAGAAGATATTCAATATCTCATCGCTGCCGGAGCGGGTTACCTACGAGGAGTTCAAGAAGAGGGGCTATTTTGTTGTCCCATGTAAATCTCCTGAGCAGAAACGTACTGTTTCCAATCGCTGGTACTATGAAGGGCGACCCTGTGATACGCCAAACTCGCTCAATCCCAAAAAAGGGACGGAGAAGGCACACGAACTGGCCACCTATAGTGGCAAGATAGAATTTGTATCTCAGAGCCTGACCAAGTTCGACCCCAATGATGAAGAGAGACCTCCTATGCCACGATATATTCCGAGCTGGGAAGGACACGAAACGAAAGAACTGATGGCAAAGTACCCTCTGCAAATGATTACACCTCACCCAAGGTATTCCTACCATACACATCATGATAATAAGACTCTGTGGCTGAATGACATTCCACAACATCGTGTTAAAAAAGACGGCTATGCCTGGTGGCCGATACGTATTCATCCCTCGGATGCGCGAGCCCGCGGCATCAAGCAGAACGATATCGTCAAGGTCTACAACGACCGCGGAGCGGTACTCTGTATCGCTCAGCTAACGGAACGTGTGCGCCCCGGCCTGGTGCACTCATATGAGAGTAGTGCCAGGTATGATCCGCTGGAGCCGGGCAAGGC
>JAOUDT010000196.1 GCA_029859145.1 Dehalococcoidia bacterium | reverse complement strand
AGCTGTCTTTTCTGATAGCCAAAGGCATCAAAGGCGCCAGCGAGGATAAGGTTTTCTACGGGCTTTCTGGCCAGTCTGGCTCTGAAATAAAAATCGTCGAAAGAAACATAGGGGGCGCTCTGCCTCTCGGCCATTATCTGGCTCATGGCTTTTTCCCCGATTTCCTTTATGTAGTTGAAACCAAGTCTAATCTTGCCGTCTTCGATAGTGCACCTGTCCCTGCTTTTGTTGATGTCTGCGGGCAGAACTTCTACGCCGTGTCTCTTGGCATCCCGCACAATCACCTCCGGCCAATAGAATCCCATAGGCTGGTTATTGAGCAAAGCGCAATAAAATTCGACCGGATAATATCTCTTTAACCAGGCGGACTGGTAGCATAGAAGGGCGAAACCGGCGGCGTGGCTTTTGCAGAAGCCATACTCGGCAAACCCTTCCAGTGCTTGAAAGATGCGGCTGGCCTTGTCATTATCCACTCTGTTTCTTTTGGCCCCTTCTATAAATCTTTGCCTCATCTCGTCCATCGCCCTTTTTGATCTCTTCCGGGTCATTGCCCTTCTCAAGGAATCAGCCTCGCCCGGTGTGAAATCGGCTATGGCAGTAGCAACCTGAATCACCTGTTCCTGGAACAGGATTATTCCTAAGGTCTCTTCGAGTATCGGCTTAAGGTTTAGATGCAAGTAGGTTACCTTCTCCAAACGTTTTTTTCTTCTAATATAGGGATGGACCATGTGTCCTTGAAGAGGGCCTGGTCTTATCAGAGCTACCTCAATGGTCAAATCTTCAATAGAGTGTGGCTTGGTTTGCGGCAGTGTTTGCAGTTGGGCCCGGCTTTCCACCTGGAATACACCTATGGTATCGCCTCGGCAAATCATGTCGTAGACCTCCCTATCATCCAAAGGCAAGTTATCCAAATCGAGCTTGGTCTTGTGGTTTTCCTCCGCCATCTGGCAAGCCTCATGAATGAGCGATAACATTCTTAGGCCGAGGAGGTCTACCTTTATCAGTCCGGAGTCGGCAACGTCATCTTTATCCCATTGACATACTATCCTCCCTGGCATAGTGGCTTTCTCCAGGGGCACAATCTCACTCAGGGCACGTGATGAGATAATCATGCCGCCGTTGTGAATGGATAAATGTCTGGGAAAATCGGCAATTTCTCGGCAGAGGGAGACAAATTGTTGCCAGGGAGCAGAACTGAAGTAGCTTTCGAACTCCTTGAGGCCGGCCAGGTCTTGTTCTATGCCCTTAGCGTCATATACCGAAACGGATTTTGCCATCCTATCAATGAGGTCAGGCGGCATTCCTAATGCCTTGCCGACCTCTCTTATGGCGTTCCTTGCCTGGAAGGTAACATAAGTACAGACCATGGCAACATGCTCTGGCTTGTACTTCTCATAGACGTATTGGATGAGTTTTTCTCGGTGGGCTGTGGAGACATCTATATCAATATCGGGAACGGATGACATTTCCTCGTTCAGGAACCTGCCCAGAAATAGCTTGTTCTTGATAGGATCGACCCTGGTTATGCCCAGGATATAAGCTACCATAGAATTAGCTGCCGAGCCCCTTCCCTGGGCAGGAATGCCGTTTCTTTCAGCATAATCCATGATGTCCCAGACAACGAGGAAATATCCTGACAAACCCAGTTTCTCTATCAGGTTGAGCTCATAATTGACCTTGGCTTCTATCTCAGGGTTTATGGTTGCATATTTTTTGTGGATTTTCTGCCAGCATAGCTTGGCCAGATAGCTGGCAGCAGTCTCGCCTTCGGGCAGAGGGAAATCTGGAAAACGGTACTGTGAAAAATCAAGATTGGCACTGCATTTCTCGGCTATGGTAATGGTATTGGGGATCGCTTCGGGGTAGTCCTGGAAAAGCTCCATCATTTCCTTTGAGGATTTGAGGTGGAACTCAGAGTTCAGTCTTAATGCGTCGCATTTATCTAAGGTCGTTCGATTTCTGATACAGGTGAGGACGTCGTGAAGCCTGTGGCCTTCCCTTGTAGCGTAATGGACATTGTTGGTGGCAACGTAGCCCAGGTCGAGGTCCTTAGCTAGCTCTACCAGAGCGTGACAAATCCTTTTATCTTCAGGATATAGATTGTTCTGAAGCTCTATGTAGAAGTTCTCCTGACCAAAAATATCAATATAGCCTGTGGTTGCCTCGTGAGCTTTCTCTGTTCGTGCGGAAGCGATCAAAGTGGTTATTTCTCCCTTTCGACAGCCGGAGAGGCAAATTAAATCGCCGGAGTACTGAGCAAGATCTTTCTTATCGATGGCAGGACTGCCTTTCCCGTGCTCTAGTTGGGCCCTGGTTATCAGCCGGCACAGATTGGAGTAACCTCTGTTGTTTTTGGCTAGCAGTGTAATGTGGCTCCCATTTTTTAGCGTCATCTCCGCTCCGATAACAGGCTTGAGTCCGGCGGCAAGGCAAGCTTTATAGAAGGGGATAATTCCGTATAGCCCATCATGATCGGTCAGGGCTAGAGCAGGCAGGCCAATTTTCGATGCGCGAGCCGCTAGATCCTCTGAATGGGATGCGCCATCAAGGATGGAAAAATTGGAATGGCAGTGAAGCTCAACGTAGTTATTCATAATGACTGGATTTTCTTGGCCTGTAGTCCATGCACTAGGGCACGAGTATCAACATATTTAGTCGTATATGCGTTGCAAATACCAGGCACCGGTAAGCAGATCCCGGTACATTTCGCAGACAATGCCCCTTGCAGTCCTGACTCTGAAATATTCTCTAGCGGTCGCTCTCTTCCACCATCCCT
>JAOUDT010000195.1 GCA_029859145.1 Dehalococcoidia bacterium | reverse complement strand
ATATGGTCACATTTCCGTATGCGGAGGAACCAGACTGAAAAAAATTAGAAACACTCCCTGCAGCACCCATCTGCCCGCCAGTCCTATGCACCTGCGATTATATCACGATTGAATTTCGCTGTCAATAATCTCTCTTATGCGGCGCCACAGCCATACTGAACAGCTCACCAGCCACGGAATGCCATCTTGTTAAATTATCCGCTGGGGTCGAGGAGAGTTGGCCGTGACACACATGCCGGCGAAATCAAACGTTATCCTGAAGTCGAACCGCAGCAACCGGAGATAACCGTCCTGAGGCAGTGAGGAAAGTCCTAGGCTGGCCGGTGGAAGGGTGCACTGAGGCACCCGCTCAGTAGCCAGCCGCTACAGCCGGGGGCCATGCCTGATGGCTACGGGCGGGGCCTATAAGTGCGGGGATGACCACGGCGCTCTGCACCTGCTCGCTGCCGCTAAACACTACGCTAACTTGCTGGACAACTTTCTGCTACCTTGTTACTAAAGCCAGCTCGTATCGCGATTTGCTTCATATTCTCACTTGGGCTGCAGTCAATTTGAGTCGATTGCGGATGAAGTACGTTTTCAGCCCCAATTAGGCAAGATTATTCATACCTGACTAGCAGCATAGGTTACAGTAGTGTAATAAAAATGTAACTATTTCCGACTTGATTTTATGACTTTTTGATGGTTGTAGCTTTATGATTGACTATCAAAAGTATTCTTTTATTAAGGAGGTGATAGACATATAGGATTGAGGCAATCGTTTCTTTATCACTTAAAATGAATGAAGAAGGAGTAGTAGTATGAAAGATATCGTTGAAATCGCGGTTGGCGACGGGAGATTTACGACCCTAGTAGCTGCAGTGAAAGCAGCTAACCTGGTAGAAACACTGAAAGGCAAGGGACCGTTCACTGTATTCGCTCCCACTGATGATGCGTTCAAGAAACTGCCGGCTGGTACTGTTGAGGGTTTGCTGAAAGATATTCCAACTTTGAAGAACATACTTCTCTTTCATGTCGTAGCTGGAAAGGTTATGTCCGGTGACGTGGTCAAGCTGAAATCAGCCAATACGGTTCTGGGCAAGCCGGTAGCCATCACGGTTACTAACGGCAAGGTATCGGTCAATAATGCTAACGTAGTGATAACTGATATTGAGGCTTCCAATGGCGTTATCCATGTAATCGACAGTGTTCTTCTACCCCCGAAATCGTAGTATCGGGAATCGGCTTGACGCAAGCTTTGATCCCTTGTTCTCAATACGGAGAGCGGACGTTCTTTCGGAACGTGTGGATGGACGATGTCAGCTTTTCCCTTGAACAGATAGTTTTACGCCAGGGCCTGATTCCATTTTGTGAAACAGGTATGGAAAGGCTGTATTCACTAGCTTAGAGAAAGGAGAATGTCTTGCCAATAACAAGGAAACAATTCGACAATAGTACGGATACGCTATCTGCCAAAGTGCTCGGGTTTCTGGAGTCAAATCCGGATGATGCATTTGAACTTGAGGAACTAGCAGAGGCTGTGGGTGGCAGACAGTTGGAGGTTTGGGCTATTCTCGATGAGTTGAGGCGGCGAAAGCAAGTCTCCGGCAAGTGCATAAAGGGGACGGGCTATTATTGCGTCGCCAAATAGGCAAGACAATCTTCAATTTAAGGAGGTGCATTATGTCTACTAACCAATCAACCGAACAGCGGCTTGCCAGACTACGCCGCTGGAACATCGTTGTCGGCCTGATCCTCGCGGTGCAAGCTGCTATGATTGCAGTGCTTACAAACGACTTTGCCCTTCCGGTCACAGCCACATTTATGAGCGGGCCACCCGGCACCGCTCCCGTGCTTCACCACCTGTTTGATATATACACTGGCTGGGGGGTTTTTGCTTTCCTTGCAATCTCTGCCGGTGCCCTGTTGATAATCGCATCTCCGCCTGTCTTTCCATGGTACAAGCGCAACCTGTTACAGAACCGCAACTACGGGCGCTGGATCGAGTACTTCTTCAGCTCTTCAATTATGATAGTGTTAATCTCTCAGATAACCGGTATCAGCGACATTGCTGCCTTACTCGCCATCTTCGGCATAAACGCCTGTATGATACTTTTCGGTGCTTTGCAGGAAAAGTATGAAGAACCGGGCAAACCAAGCTGGCTACCATTCTGGTTTGGCAGCTTTGCAGGCATCATTCCTTGGATCGCAATCGTCATATATGTCTGGGCACCTGGACTGAATACTTCGCCCCCTGGATTCGTATATGGTATTGTCATATCACTTTTCGTTTTCTTTAACTGTTTTGCCATCAATATGGTGTTGCAGTACAAGAAAGCTGGTCCTTGGCGGGATTATCTGTATGGTGAGAAGGTGTATATTCTTCTCAGTCTCACGGCTAAGGCGTTGCTAGCTTGGCAGGTGTTTTTCCCGGTGCTGTTGTCATCCTGATTTTTGAACGGACGGCCCTGGTTGTGGACCTTTTTAACCCTTAGTATTCTGGGGGCGTAAGATCTGATTTGTGGCAGGCCTGATTGGTGCGGAGTCCCTGGAATTACAGGGAGGCTTCAACCACTCGCCAGGCACTTACTAGAACGAGTCTATTATAAGCCTATGACTTCAGCCCTATTCGGCATACCAGATACATACAATGACGGGCAGAGAAATAGTTGATCCACGCTGAATCTGGGACTGTGTGATGTGAGAGACATGGATATTGGGCTTGGTTTTTAGCCAATCGTTTATAGACTGTTCCAATTTTAAGGGCTCTTTCTCACAGAAAATCTTCACTTTCATTGGCCTAGTTCCATCT
>JAOUDT010000194.1 GCA_029859145.1 Dehalococcoidia bacterium | reverse complement strand
AGTACCATCCAGGGTCTTTATCTGCGTGTTTCTCCAAGTTATCTCTTCTACTCGACCCTCTTCCCCAGATTCCAGACTGATCGAATCCCCGACTTTGATCTGCTTTTGCTGTGCTAATTGAAGTCCGGAGAATAAGCTGGGAAAGATGTCATGGAAGACCAGAATGGAAACTGCCAAGGCGGCAGCGAGAGCGATCAACACTGGTGTCAGTGGAGCTCCCCACAGCTCAAGGAGTATCAAGACACCAACGACAATAACTGTCACGTGAACAACGGTCATAGTAATTGCGAGAGCCCTGTCGGAAGCTTTTGCCCTGCCTAGATAGAGATGGATTAATTCTCTGCTCAGCCGGATTAAGATCCAGCCCAGGTAAACAACGAAAATGGTGGCTAGGATTTCACCAGCTAGGATCTTCCATTCTGGCGAAAGGATTGAAAACTGTAGTGCAATGTAAGCACCAAGTATTAGTAGCCAGTGGAGAAATGATTTCCTGGTAGCTGCAACGACGATTTTGCCAGCTTCCGTCTTCCTTTCCTTCAGCCAGCGCTCGAGGGCATTGTAGATGAGGCGTCTAAGCCACAGGGAAACAGAAAGGATGCCGAGAAAAACCAACGCCGGCACTGCTACGTTGAGCCTCAGCCAATCAATAATAGCCATAGGTTTCTACAGAACCTTCCTTACTTTAGTTTGCCAGCAGTCACTGCCGCTGAGTTGCACACATCTTCCTTGCTCGTAGATAGATTTCCTCGTATTTTCTCGCGGAGGTGTTCCAAGAAAAATCTAGCTTCATATTGTGTCTCATCAGATTGTTCCACTCCTCCCGTTGATAAAAGCTGGCCTCGGCTCTTTTTATCGCCTCCAGCATTTCCGAAACATTGTAGTTTTGAAACACAAAGCCATTTCCGTTTCCTTCAGCCACATCCTTGACTGTATCAGCTAGGCCTCCAGTACGTCGCACCACAGGGACAGCACCGTAGCGCATGGCAATCAGTTGGCCCAATCCACAGGGTTCAAAGCGCGAAGGCATGAGGAATATATCTGAGCCACCGTATATGAGACGTGCCAATCGTTCATCATTGGCAATGAACACTGACACGCGCTGGGGGTATTTTAGCGCTGCCCCGGTAAGTGCCTTCTGGTAGTCCTCTCTTCCCTGACCAAGGATAACCAGCTGTGCCTTTGTTTCGATAATGAACTGCTCTATAACCCGAATCAGCAAGTCAATCCCTTTCTGCTCTTCAAGGCGAGATACCATGCCAATCAAAGGGATGTCAAGTTTTTGCGGCAGCCTGCCTTTTGTTTGCAGGGCAAGTTTGTTATCAGCCCTTCTTTTCATCGTGGTGGAATCGTAATTCCTTTCCAAATAAGGGTCAGCAGCCGGGTTGTATTCATCATAATCAATGCCATTCACTATGCCATAAAGCTCATCCCGTCGATAGTTTAGTAGTTGCTCCAGCTGTCCGCCATATTGCGGTGTGAGTATCTCTGAAGCATAGGTTGGGCTGACAGTGGTCACAATGTCAGCCAGAAGGATTCCTTGGCCCATGAAGTTCGGCGACGGTCTGGGAGCACTAACTGGGATATATTCCTGCCATACAGAGGAAAGCCCAGAGTCTAGGAAGAATTGCTGGTCGAAGGAGCCCTGATAAGCCAAGTTGTGAATGGTAAATATGCAAGGCAGCTTCATCTTTGCTTTCTTGAGCCATAAAGGGACTAAGGCGGTATGCCAGTCATGGCAATGAATAATATCGGGGTGAAGATCAAGCTGGGAAATGACGGCCGGGATATTTAGCGAAAAAAAGAGGAAGCGTTTTAAGTCGTCCTGGGTATAGATTTCCTCGGTTCCAAAGTAATCGTCGTTTTCCACCAGGTATACCGGTATCCCCTTTTCTAATCTGGTCATTTTCAGGGCTACTTGTTCAGAATGCCCCATAAAGCTGACAACGAAATTCCCTCTCCGCACGTCTTGGACGGGGATTCTTGTGCTACCGTATCTAGGCAATATCAAGCAAGGGTCATGTCCTAGGTCATGGAGAGCTATGGCTAGAGAGCTTGTAACATCTGCCAGTCCACCTACCTTAGCGAAAGGGAAAGCCTCAGAGGCAATAAACATGATTTTCATTGTTGGGGTCAGGCTTCGAGGACTTTTTCTCCTTCTATAGAACTACCACTGGGAATAGAGAGGGTAGGAAAATCCCTCTCCTTTACTCCAGGGTTAATTCTGCAATTTCGCCCGACCCTCAATCCTGGGGGTAGCCTTGCCCCCTCGCCGATTACGGTGATGCCACAATTTAGATAATCGGGTTCGTCCTTATTGGGAGTATAGTCCTCGCCACAGCCAATCCAGCATCCCGAGCCAATGTAACATTCCTTATCAATGATGGAGCGGTGGACAACGGCCTCTTGAGCGATAGTGGTATCATGAAAAATTATAGAGTCCATCACGTGGGCGCCCTCCTCCACATAAACATGGGGGGAAAGCACCGAATTGGACACGGTGCCGTTTATAATACAGCCATTACTGACAAGGCTTCTGGTTATTTGAGTCCTTGGCCCTAGTTTTACCGGGGGCATGTCTACTGAAAGCGTTTTTACTCCGGTCTCAGGGTCGTAGAGATTAAACGGGGGCAAATCAACAACGAGGTCCATATTAGCCTGCCAGTATGCTTCAATTGTGCCGACATCACGCCAGTAGCCTTGATACTTATAGCCATAAATCTGGTATTTGGCTATTGCATCCGGTATGATCTGGCTGCCAAAATCCTGCAACCCACGGCGATGAGCATCTTCCAGAACCTTGAA
>JAOUDT010000020.1 GCA_029859145.1 Dehalococcoidia bacterium | reverse complement strand
CGCTCTAAGTTCAATGCATCCATATTAGCAAAGTACTGGTCAGTGTATTTATTGGCCAACTCCGCTGGCGGCATCCCCGAACGGTTGGCACGTTCTATAATCTTATCGTCAATGTCGGTGAAGTTTTGCACATGTTTAACTTTATAGCCCTTGAATTTCAAGTACCGCTTGATTACGTCGAAGATTATGTAGGTCATGGCATGCCCGATATGGCTTTCGTCATAAGCGGTAATTCCGCAGACATACATGGTCACGACTTCGCCGCGGGGATGAAAATCCTCTTTTTGCCCAGCCAAAGTATTAAACACTTTCATCTGTTTCCCCCAGACACCGATTGATGGCTGTCTGAGCCCTATTCAACGAATCATATCTCACATCGGCCCGTTTTTTCAAAACTTGACAAGTTTGTGATAGCGGTCTATTATGTACTAAGTTGATTAGTTTAGTCAACAATCGAGCAGAAGTCAATGAAGCTTTCTACTAGGGGACGATATGGACTCAGGGCACTTTTGGATTTGGCCCTTCATCAAGGCGAGGGGTTGGTTCTACTAAAGGATATTGCCCGCAGGCAAGAGGTTTCGCTGCCATATCTGGAGCATTTGATCGCTCCTCTTATAGCTGCTGGCTTGGTTAAGAGCACACGGGGGGCTCGCGGTGGTGTCCTGCTACTTAAAGCTCCGACAGAAATCAAGCTCAGCGAAGTGCTTGAACTTCTCGAGGGCTCTATCGCCCCTGTGGACTGTATCGATAATCCCAAACTATGCCACCGCTCCGAGTTTTGTGTTACTCGGGATGTATGGGTTGAGATGAAGATTGCGATGAGTCAGGTTTTGGATTCTACGACCCTGCAGGATCTGGTTGAGCGGCAAAGACAGAAGGGACAGATTGAGACAGGGATGTATTACATTTGAGCACGGTTTGTCCCGGCGTACGAAAAGGCGTCGAAAATTACGGAGAAAGCACAAGGTCGAGAAGGTGATGCTGTAGAGCCGGACGATTTTGAGCAAGCTTGTAAGAAGTCGGTTCAGGCCTTGAGGGATTGCCTCGAAATTAAGCCTGAATGACGAAGGAGATTGAAATGATGGATAGGAAAGCTAATAGGAATGCGTTAAAGTGCCCGACTTGCGAGAAGCCGCTGACGAAGGTAGGTCGCACTGGCAAGTCCAGGTGCTCTAATCCAGAGTGTCCGGTAGTTTTTGTACGGAGAGATGATGATAAAAACAGTAGGCTTTCAAGTAGAAGTAGCTGGAGAGGATGAGGATGTGATTGAGAAAATGTGTTCAGGAACGGGATAGGCGTCTTGTTGATTATTGCGCTTATGATCAGGAGGAAAGCGGGATGATAAAGATAGGCCGAAACGGGGAGAGGCTGCAATACAAGACAGTGGAGATACCGAAACTAACTAGAGGGATAGCTAAGGACTCTACCGAGCTAATCGGGAACACGCCCTTGGTCAGGCTGAACCATATAACTCAGGGGGTGAAGGCAAAAGTCGTGGCTAAGCTTGAATCCTTTAATCCCCTTGGAAGTGTAAAGGACAGAATCGGGGTAGCAATGATTGTTGACGCCGAAGAGCGAGGGTTCATCGACAGAAATACGGTGATCGTCGAGCCGACCAGCGGCAACACCGGAATCGCCCTGGCTTTCGTTTGCGCTGCCAGAGGATATCGGCTCATCCTCACCATGCCTGATACCATGTCTCTGGAGCGAAGGCAGTTGCTGAGTGTTTTCGGTGCCGACCTTGTCCTGACTCCTGGGGCGGAGGGGATGACAGGAGCGGTAAGGAAGGCGGAACAATTGGTGGCGGAAAATCCCAATTACTTTATGCCGCAGCAGTTCAACAACCCGGCAAACCCGGAGATACACCGCCTGACCACCGCCGAAGAGATTTGGAGGGACACCGGGGGTGAAGTAGATATTCTGGTCTCCGGTGTAGGAACGGGAGGGACAATCACCGGAGTAACTGAGGTCATAAAGAAAAGGAAACCTGAATTTAAGGCTATTGCTGTTGAGCCAGCAGCTTCACCCGTACTTTCCGGCGGCAAGCCCGGTCCTCATAGGATTCAGGGTATTGGTGCAGGATTTATACCCCAGATTCTCAGGCAAGATCTGGTTGACGAGATTATCAGTGTCAGCAATGAGGATGCCGGAATAATGGCCAGAAGATTGGCCAAAGAAGAAGGGATATTGGCGGGGATATCTTCAGGTGCCGCGACTTGGGCAGCGTTGGAGGTAGCCAAGAGAGCAGAGAATAAAGGCAAGCTTATCGTGGTGATTTTGCCTGACACGGGAGAGCGCTACCTGTCCACCTGGCTCTTTCAGGAGCTTTATCCGACAACACCAGGCCCGTAAATCAAAGAAGGGGCAGTTCTGTGTTCAAGACGTTAAGAGAAGATATCCAAACGGTTTTCCTCAAAGATCCGGCGGCGAGGAGCGCGCTAGAGGTTATTTTCTGCTATCCCGGACTCCATGCTCTGTGGTTGCACCGTGTCGCTCACTTCTTCTGGCAACACAGGTTGCAGTTCCTGGCTCGTCTCCTTTCTCACATCAATCGTTTCCTAACAGGCATTGAAATTCATCCTGGAGCCAGAATCGGCAAGCGGTTCTTCATTGATCATGGAGCGGGGACAGTAATCGGGGAGACAGCCGAGATTGGAGACGATGTCTTGCTGTACCAAGGGGTGGTTCTGGGGGGCACAACTTTAAAGAAGGGCAAACGCCACCCCACCATCGGCAATAATGTGGTGATGGGAACTGGTGCGGTAGCTTTGGGCTCAATCGCAATAGGTGACAGAGTTCGGGTTGGTGCTGGCTCAGTAGTGGTGAAGTCAGTACCGCCTGGCGCTACCGTAGTGGGAATTCCAGGGAAAATAGTAGGGGACCACCGAGAACCGCTGGTGGATTTGGAGCATGGTAACTTACCCGACCCTGTAGCGGAAGCCATCAGGTTCGTCTTGAAGGAACAAGACAAACTGGAGGAACGTCTGAAAAACCTGGAGAATGTCAGCGGAATAGCGTCTCCCAGAGACGAATTACCTGAGAAGATAATTGTAGAAGCAGTATTCAGCCAGGGAGGGGGAATATGAGATTTGAAACGATGGCCATTCATACCGGGGACAGGCCAGATGCCGCTACTGGCGCTGTATCAGTGCCCATCTATCAGACATCAACATTTGTGTTTGAGGATGTGGACAAGACAAGGGGGTGGGATTACTCCCGCTCAGCAAATCCCACGAGAAAAGTTCTAGAAGATACTATCGCTCGGCTTGAAGGAGGCAAAGCCGGCTTCGCCTTCGCGACCGGCATGGCTGCCGAGACAACGGTTATGCACCTTTTGAAGAGAGGTGACCATGTCATCTCGGGAGATGATGTCTACGGAGGGACCTACAGATTATTCCAGGATGTAATGACTGCCTTTGGACTGGAGTTCACTTTTCTACGTATGAACGATGGTAAAAGGATCGAGGAGGCAATAAGACCCAATACTAGGATGTTGTGGCTGGAAACCCCTTCAAATCCATTGTTGAACATTATTGACCTTGAGATGGTAGTTGATATCGCCAGAAGGCATAAGCTGCTGACAGTAGTAGACAATACCTTTGCCACTCCATATTTTTTACGACCGATTGAATATGGAATTGACCTTGTTGTCCACTCTACCACCAAGTATCTCAACGGACACTGCGATGTTGTGGGTGGCGCTGTGGTAACCACCACTGACGAACTAACCCAAAGGCTACAGTTTCTACTTAATGCTATGGGGACTTGCGCTTCTCCATTCGACTGCTGGCTGGTGCTCCGTGGGATTGAGACCCTTCCGGTAAGAATGAGACAGCACCAAGAGAATGCTCTAGCTGTGGCAGAGTATCTTGACAGACACCCCGCTGTGAAGAAGGTACTGTATCCTGGGCTCGAGTCTCATCCGGGACACGCAATCGCCAAGAAGCAGATGAAGGGATTCGGTGGAGTAGTGTCATTTGAACTGACCGGGGGTATTAGAGGCGTTAATACCTTTCTGAGGAGGCTCAGGGTCTTTTCCCTGGCGGAATCGCTGGGCGGCATCACTTCCCTTGTCGAGCATCCGGCTACCATGAGTCATGCCTCGATGCCTCAGGATTGTAGGGAAAGCACAGGGATTACCAGTCAACTGATTCGATTGTCGGTCGGCTTGGAGAATGTTGATGATTTAACCGACGACTTGGAGCAGGCGCTCAATCGCCCGTGAAGGAGAGTCGATGAAACTATACCAGATCGTTGTAAAAGACATTATGAGAAGAAAAAAACGAGTGCTATATGCCTCGCTGGGCGTGGTTATTGGTATTACAACAATTATCGCCGTGTTGACAATCGCCCTTGCCGGGCAAACGAATATTCATGGCCAACTGGAGAAATATGGCGCTAACTTGATGGTCATGCCTGCGATAAGCGATATTGACATAGGATTAGGCGGTCTGAGTCTCGGCACTTTGGCAATTGGCGAGAATTACATTTCTGATGACAAGTTGCCGGAGATCAGACAGATAGCAGACGGCATGATAAAAGCGGCATTGGATATCGAAGATGAGGGGGATATTGCCACGATTGCCCCGAAACTCTACATAAACACCAAGGTAAATGGAACGTCTGTGATAGTAGTTGGAGTAGCCCCCCGAGCGGAACGACTACTCAAGACATGGTGGAAAATCTCACAAGGGCAGTACCTCGAGGGCACAGATGAGGCACTGGTGGGGGCAGTAGCCGCTGAGTTGCTAGGATTCAAAGTGGGCGACAAGATTACACTTAACGGAGGAGAGGCAACCATTACCGGAATTCTTGATGAGACAGGCTCAAACGAAGATTATCAGATTTTCGTTCCTCTGGAAACGGTGCAGCAGGCATTCGATAAAGATGGATTGGTTTCCTCGATAGACATTCGTGCACTGTGTAATGCCTGTCCTACATCAGATATTGCCAGTGGCATTAACGAGAACATAGCAGGGGTTCGGGCAGTTGCCGTAACACAAATAGCTGAGACCGAAATGGGTATGCTGGAAAAGGTAAGCAGGTTTCTATTCGCCCTGGCTGCAATCACACTTGCTGTTGGCTGCTTTGGTGTGGTCAACACCATGACAACCTCGGTTCACGAAAGAATCAAGGATATCGGAATAATGAAAGCGGTGGGAGCATCACGTAATCAGATAATGAAGATCTTCTTCTATGAGGCAGCGATCGTAGGACTGGCAGGAGGTTTGCTGGGATATGTAGCTGGCACTTTGCTAGCATACATAGTCGGACCGCTTATTTTTGGAGGTGTAGCCGTTACCTATGTCCCCCAGTACTTCCTCCCTTCACTGGCTCTAGCTATCTTTATTGCTGTCGTAGCGAGTGTGTACCCTGCCTTCCGCGCCTCCAAAATCAAGGTCGCTGATTCTTTCAGGTCATTGTGAGGAAGCAAGATGCTAGAAGTCAAAAATGTGTCAAAAGTATACGGAGAGGGGACAGCCAAAGTAGTTGCCCTAGACAACATCTCTCTGCTTGTGAACGAAGGCGATTTCACAGCCGTTATGGGGCCTTCCGGAAGTGGAAAGTCCACTCTCCTGAATATCATCGGCGGTCTGGACCATGTCTCCAGCGGCGAAGTGATTTTGGATGGCCAACGCATCGACAGCCTGGATGAGAATGCCCTTGTTGATGTCAGAAGAGGGAAGATTGCCTACGTTTTTCAGCAATATCATCTGATTCCGTCGCTGACTGCTCTTGAGAATGTCCTCTTGCCCCTGACATTCGGCGGGGCGAACAATAACAACCGGAAGGCATTGGATATCTTGAGAAGAGTGGGGCTGGAGAAAAGGGCTGACCATAAGCCCAGCCAGCTAAGCGGCGGCGAGCAGCAGAGAGTGGCAATTGCCAGGGCCCTGGTCAATGACCCTTCTCTTATTTTAGCGGACGAGCCGACAGGCAATATGGACCGGAAAACAGGAAAGGAAATCCTAGCTTTGTTCCATCAACTGAACAAAGAAGGTCGCAGCGTTGTTATGGTTACTCATGATCCTGAGATAGCTGGGTATGCCAAAGAAGTGGTAGTTCTCCAAGACGGTCGTATTGTAGACAAGGTTAATCGCAAGGAAGGCAACAAATGTTGAAGAAGATAATATTCATCCTTGTGTCGCTCGTGCTGGTTTCGGGCATAGTTGCATGTGGTGGTAATGGCATACAAAGTAACCAGCGAATAGAGGCGACATGGATTGAACCGCAGGTATTTGGCGACACCGTATCCATACCCGTAAGCGAAGTCGAGAGGGATTGGAATGTCCATTTTAATCTGAAGACACAGGACGCGGATATGGATTTCATGGCCTACGTGTTGGATGGAGAAATCTATGTCCGAGCTAATATTTGCCCACCGTGTCACTCCATAGGCTTTTCTCTCCAGCGGAGCAGTCTGATTTGTGATACTTGTGCGACTGTTTTTGACGCAAAAACGGGTGCAGGCATCGGGGGAGCCTGCGTGGCTTATCCCAAAGCTGCAGTCCCATACGAGATTAAGGGCGATAGCATAACAATGCAAGGCACTGATCTCCTGACCGCATATCAGGACACTGTCAATCCAATACAGCCGAGCGAGGCCACTGCTCCGAGTTGTCACAGCGGCTCCGGTACACCAAGTGTTCCAGGTTGTTGCAGCAGCACTGACAAACCCAGAGCCCCGAGTTGTTGCGGCATATAGGGATATCATAAGAGAAAGGCAGAGAGTGAATAAAGGCGCAGTCGCGAAAGAGAGGACATAAATGAAAATTCATTTAAACAGAAAGGAGAATAAACATATGTTGAGAATAGCAATAACAGGAGCGGTGTTACTTGCCCTGGCATCAATCATTGCTGGCTGTTCTAGCTCAACGCCATCGGGGCCAACAGAGGCAACCTTGATTCAGCCTCAGGTGACGGATGGCATTGTATCCATTCCATTAGGTGAAGTTGAAAACAATTTGAATGTCCGCTTTGGGGTGGAGACTCAAGAAGGCGACACGAATTTCATGGCCTATACAGTGGGTGGAGAAATCTTTGTCCGGGCAAATGTCTGCCCACCGTGCCACTCAATAGGCTTTTCCCTTGAAGAAGACGTCTTGATATGCGATAGGTGTGGGACTAGATTCGGGGCATTGACAGGCGCTGGAATTAGCGGGGCCTGTGTAGGTTATCCCAAAGCCTCGGTTCCATATGAGATAGAAAATGGCAACATTGTGATGAGCAGCGCTGACCTTGCAAGCGCCTATCAAGATACCATCGAGCCTGGGTAGCCTTAATGAGCAGACGAAAGGAATTCGTAGATTTGAGTCTTTATGGCACACTGTACGGAGGACAGAGCAAATGGTCACCAAAAAACCAGCGACGAGAGAAAGAGAGCTCGAATTGAGCAGAGGAGGGGTGAGAAAGAACAGCCTGTTGATAATATCAGTGGCAGTTGCGGTGGCAGCAGTGCTGATTTTGGTCCTAATTGGCACCGTGTTGGCCAATCATCGGCCAATCATTGCCAGTCTGGAAGCTGGTTCGGAGACGGTTTCTCCTTTGGGAAGCTGCCAGATTGCGTGTAATGCTTCAGACCCTGATGGTGACGGGCTAGGCTATAACTGGTCGGCCAGCGGAGGTGAAATAACTGGGGAGGGAGCTACGGTTACCTGGAGCGCTCCCGACTCCGCAGGCTCCTACAATGTTACAGTCACGGTGAGCGATGGCCGCGGCGGCGAAGTCACGCAACAGGCAACTATCACAGTGAGAGCCAATAGGCCGCCAACCATCACCAGCCTGGTACCCGATGAACACTGGCCCACTCCTCTGGATAGTATCCAGGTGACGTGCGGTGCCTCAGACGCTGATGGTGACCAACTGGCCTATGAGTGGTCAACCACCGGGGGCAATATTACTGGCACGGGACCCGAAGTTACTTGGACCGCTCCAGAAGAGATCGGCACATACCAGGTCACAGTTGTGGTTACCGACGGTCAGGGCGGGAAAGACACAGAGCTGATAAACCTCAGCACGGCGGCAGGTACACCGCCGATTATAGAAGACCTGGTTGTTACTGCCGAGCACCAATATTTGAAAGAAACCTCTACTGGGTACAAGGTCGGGAAGACAAAAGAATACGATATTGAGTGCATCACCTCGAACACGAGCGCTGAACTGCCTTACCAATGGTCATGCACAGGTGGCCAGATTTCTGGTGAGGGCTCTATGATTACCTGGACTGCGCCGGATGTGTCCGGTGAAGTTACCATCACGGTAGTAGTGACGGATGTTGCTGATAACATTGCGAGTAGGAGCATCATTCTCGACGTGGTGCCTTGTTCAGCCTGTCTTTTTGGATAAAACTAGGAGATAAGGGGAGGAAGATTTGTCCTATGCTATAGCCTTGCGCTGCCGGAAGTGTGGGCGAGAGTATCAGTTGCAGCCTCTCAATCTATGTGATTTCTGCTTCAGTCCATTAGAGGTGAACTACGACTACAAGTCCATAGCCAAAGCGTCAAGTCGGGAAACGATTACTAAGGGCCCGCCAAGCATGTGGCGCTACAAAGACTTGTTGCCTGTGGATGGCGATGTAGTGGATATTGGCGCGGGATTCACTCCTCTGGTTAAGGCTGATAATCTGGGAAAGGAACTGGGACTGGATAAGCTCTACATCAAAAATGATTGCCTTAATCCAACATATTCCTTCAAGGATCGGGTGGTCTCGGTAGCTATCACCAAGGCGAGAGAATTTGGATTTGATACCGTGGCTTGCGCCTCAACCGGCAATTTGGCGGCCAGTGTGGCGGCTCATGCTGCCAAAGCAAACATAAAGTCCTATGTTTTCGTTCCTTCTGACGTGGAACCAAGCAAGTTGACAGGAATAGCAATCTACAACCCAGTTCTGGTGACAGTCAAGGGAAGCTATGACGATGTTAACCGCGTCTGTAGCCAGTTGGCGCAGAGGTATGATTGGGGTTTCATCAACATTAATCTCCGACCCTACTATGCTGAGGGGAGCAAAACCCTGGGTTACGAAGTAGCTGAGCAACTGGGCTGGCTCGCTCCCGATTGTGTAGTGGCTCCCGCTGCCTCCGGACTTCTCTTTACCCGGATATGGAAAGGCCTGGACGAGTTTTCCATGCTGGGTTTGGTCCAACCGGTCAATACTCACATGTATCTTACCCAGGCTGCGGGTTCTTCCCCGATTGTCAATGCTTTCGAGGCAGGTATTCTCCAGGTCCACCCCGTGAAGCCAAATACCATCGCCAAGTCAATAGCTGTTGGTAACCCGGCTGACGGTTATTACGCATTGAGAGTTGCCCGGCAGTCAGGGGGCGGCGCCTGTGCTGTCACCGACGAAGAAGTCGTTGAGGGGATGGAGCTGCTGGCCGAGACTGAAGGTATCTTTGCCGAGACAGCCGGCGGCGTGGTAATAGCAGGGTTGAGAAAGCTAGTGACCTCGGGGATAATCAAGAGGCATGAGCTTACCGTGGCTTTCATCACCGGGGCAGGACCGAAAACCCAGGAAGTGATAGCTGGGAGGGTTCATCCCTTCGTAATCGAGCCCACCTTGGAATCCTTCGAGGAGGTTCTGGGTAAGTGAGCTCGAGTCTGTAGTATTCAACTCGTGTTATAATTCTAGCTCTGGAATAGGCATCAGGAGGATAATATGGTCAAGCGAGGAGTAAAATTCACTTTTCCCCCGGAATTAATCAAGGAGCCCGTCATTCACAACCTTGGCCAGCGGTTCAAAGTGGTGACTAATATCCGCCGCGCCGATATAAACGGAGATAAGGGATGGGTAGTACTTGAATTGGAGGGTAAGGCAGATGATATCGAGCGCGGGATTGCCTGGATAACTGGCAAAGGGGTAAGGGTCGATCCTATTGTCGGAGATATCGTAGAAGGTTAGATGCGAAGAATATATCTGGACTACGCTGCCACCACGCCAACTCATCCTGAGGTGGTGAAAGCCATGCTGCCCTATTTCGCCAACTCCTTTGGCAACCCCTCAAGCATCTATTCCTACGGACAGGAGGCGAGGGGGGCTGTGGAAGAGGCCAGAATCAAAGTGGCGGAACTTATCGGTGCCAGGAGCGAGGAGATTATCTTTACCAGCGGAGGAACAGAGGCAGATAATCTCGCCCTGAAGGGCGTCGCCTATGCCAACGACCGCAAAGGAAATCACGTCATCACCACCTCTGTCGAGCACCATGCGGTCCTCGAGGCGTGCAAATTTCTGGAGAGAAGCGGTTTCAAGATAACGTGCCTCCCGGTAGATAAATATGGTCTGGTTGACCCTGATGCTGTCAGGAAAGTCATTACCAATAGAACCGTCCTTATCTCAGTGATGCATGCCAGCAACGAAGTAGGCACCATAGAACCCGTGGAAGAAATAGGCAAAATTGCCAGAGAAGCCGGCGTTTATTTTCACACCGATGCCGTACAGACGGTGGGGCATATTCCGGTGAACGTGGATAAACTTGGGGTGGACTTGCTCTCTATTTCGGCGCACAAGTTATATGGACCTAAGGGAGTGGGTGCTCTGTATGTCAGGAAAGGCACCAAATTAGTTTCCCTTGTGCATGGAGGAGAGCAAGAAAAAAGGCGCAGGGCCGGTACCGAAAATGTTCCCTGTATCGTGGGGTTGGGCAGGGCGATGGAACTGGGGGGGCAGGAGATGGGCAAGGAGGCAAAACGGCTGGCTCATCTTCGGGATAGGCTAATTGAAGGTGTTGTGGAGAAGATTGACCGAGTCCGCTTGAATGGTCATCCGACGAGAAGGTTGCCCAACAATGTCAATATCAGCGTTGATTTCGTGGAAGGGGAATCCATGATTTTGAATCTTGATCTAGAGGGAATCTGCGCTTCTACCGGTTCAGCCTGTAGCTCAGCGAGCCTGGAACCTTCCCATGTTCTTCTGGCACTGGGGCTCTCCCCAGAGGAAGCTCATGGCTCGCTCAGGTTCACCCTTGGGCGAGAGAGCACGGAAGCAGATACGGAACGAGTTCTGGAGGTCTTGCCTGGCATTGTCGCCAAATTGAGAGCCATGTCACCACTTTTGAAAACCCCCAGATAGGGTCTGAAGAGAGAAACAACAAAAGTGAGTGAACTTCCCAAGATTGGCAAAATCTCCCCGGACATCTTCAGTGAACTGATATACCCTCGATTGGGTGCCAAACACCGGGCGGTGTTGGTGGGACCTCAGCACGGAGTGGACGTGGGGATAGTGGAGATCGGGAATAAAGCGGTAGCTCTGACCACGGACCCTGTGTTCATTGTTCCTGAATATGGTTGGGAAAGAGCAGCTTGGTTTGCACTCCACATCCTTGCTTCCGATGCTGTTACCTCTGGGCTCAAGCCTACGTTTCTATCTATAGATTTGAACCTGCCTACGGAGATGACCAAACAGCAGCTGGAGATAGTATGGGATACCATGCATCGGGAGTGTGAGAAGTTGGGAATTG
>JAOUDT010000193.1 GCA_029859145.1 Dehalococcoidia bacterium | reverse complement strand
TATCCTTGTATTCTGGAACTTTCACCGTCCATCCTGTCCTCTCGTGCAGGACCTTCGCAAAGCTGGTCGCTGCTTTTTCTTCCCCGTGAGTGACAAATACACAGCGCGGCGGGATATCAATGTCAGCCAGCCAGGCCAGCAATCCATCACGGTCGGCATGGGCTGAAAAACCATCGATTTTCGCGATGTGCGCCCTCACCGGATGCATCTGCCCCAGTAGACGGATCTCCTGAGCGCCGTCCAGCAATATTCTGCCCGGCGTCCCTTCTGCCTGATAGCCCACAAACAGTATTGTGCTTTCCGGCCTCCTGATGTTATTGACGATATGGTGCTTTACACGGCCCCCGGTTACCATGCCGCTGCCGGCTATGATGATGCTGCTTTCCTTTACGTCTTTGATCGCCCTGGACTCTTCCTCAGTCTGCACCATCTTGAGGTTTTCGAAACTGAAAAAGGAATCGCCCTGGCGTAGGCGCTGCATCATCTCTTTGTCAAAGAGATCAGCATGACGTTTGAATACTTCGGTAATCCGTATGGCCATAGGGCTGTCCAAAAAGACTGGCACGGGTGGAATCTCTTTGCGTAGAAATAGTTCGTTCAGGTGATACAGCATCTCCTGGGACCGCTCCAGGGCGAAACTGGGGACGATGATATTGCCTCCGGCTTCTACCGTCCTGTTGATGCAATCGCGCAGTTGCTTCTGAATATCGATGTTCTCGTGTTCTTCGTGAGTACGGTCGCCGTAGGTTGCCTCTACGACTATATATTCAGCTTCATGGAAAAGAGCCGGGTCGTTTATTATCGGGCGGCGAGGCTCGCCGATGTCACCGGAAAAAATCAATCTGTGCTTCTTGCCATCCCGTTTGATATCTATATTTATGACTGCCGCCCCCAGCACATGGCCTGCTTCATAATAGCAGCCCTCGACACCACCACCGACTCTGACACAACTGAGATATTCTACAGCCGAAAAATGTGGCTTGACTGCCTCCGCATCTTCCACAGTGTACAGAGGTTTCTCCGGATAAGGGCCACGGCGCCCTTCTTTCTGATGGCGTTCCCGCTTGAATGTGGCGTCCTCTACCTGCAACTGTGCGGCGTCAAGAAGGATTATCTGGGCTATCTCCGCAGTTGCCTGGGTGCAGTATATCTTGCCCCGGTAACCTTCGCGTACCAGCTTCGGTAACAGTCCACAATGGTCCAGATGGGCATGCGTCAAGAAAACAGCATCGAGGGATTGAGGGTCAAAGGGAAACGGCTGCCAGTTTCTCCCCTGATATTTCCGCTCCTGGTACATGCCGCAATCTACAAGGACACGGGTATCCTGGCTCTCCAGAAGGTAGCAGGAACCGGTGACGTTGCGCGCCGCACCCAGAAACGTAAGGCTAGCCAGCACAGATAACGCGACTCCTTAATACTCTACTTGACCCGAAAATCCTGCACGGCATGTTACCGATTATTATACATCACAGTCTCATCAGAAGCCGGGGCAAATCCCTCTGCTTCCGCCCGGTTTCACTTCTGAGTAGCTTCAACTTTTCTCTTTCTGATCAGAGCAATATGTACCGTAACTCCGATAGCGACACAAATCAGCACTATCCTGACAACTATGTTCTGTATTCCAAAAACTATAGTGAGTCCGATAGTTAGCCAGAGCAGAAGGATGGTAATTATCTTTATTCTCACGGGCATTCCTCTGCCTTCAATGTAGTTTCTGATGTAGGCTCCAAATACTCTGTTGTTTATAAGCCACCGATAGAACCGTTCGGAGCTCCGCATATAACAGGCAGCAGCCAGCAACAGGAATGGGGTTGTCGGTAGAATGGGGACAAAAATGCCGATAATCCCTAAACCTGTAGATAGAGTCCCTGCCCCGATTAGAAGCCTT
This sequence comes from Dehalococcoidia bacterium, assembly GCA_029859145.1. GTDB lineage: Bacteria > Chloroflexota > Dehalococcoidia > GIF9 > AB-539-J10 > RBG-13-51-36. Next base: position 932 of record JAOUDT010000193.1, on the reverse strand, counting down.
CTCTTTGCTGTTGCCCGCATCTATAAAAGAAGTGGCGTCATTGCACGAATCGGGGCTAGCCCGAGTACTTTTTTATAGCTTCTTTGGCCCTGCCCATGATTTCCTCGTCGGACACTTTGTACGATGTTATGGCAAAAGAGCCCGCCACCTTGCCCTGCCTTTTCTCTATTTTGGCCGTTATGTTCGCCAGAGCTGTCTCTGAACTATCGCCACCCATGGTAAAGAATGGAATGACGGCCCGGCCTTCGAAATTTGTCTGGTATATGAATGAGTTAACAGCCGGCGTCGGCCTGTAGGCCCACATTGGAGAGCCGATGAATATCCTCTCATACTGCTTCAGGTCGACATCTATGGGATTTATCCTTCTTCCCCTGTTCGTGAAAGCTGCGAAGCTGCCGCTCAAATAGACGAACGGAAAGGGTATGGGCCTTCTTTCTTCAATCTGTACCACCGTGGCATTCAGTGCTTCCGCAATTACCTGAGCTACAAGCTTCGTTTTGCCTGTCAGAGAATAATAGATTACCAGTGATTTCATTGACGCCTCCAGTATATCTGTTTCCTAAATTATACCTTACCAGCACATTGAAATCTTGGTTGTATCTAAACTCGTAACCGCATCACTGTTGACCTTAGTTTACCGTGCTATACTTACCAAGAAATTGCAGCCAGGGAGGTGCGTATGTCGCCACGTAAACTCAAGACTGACCCGGTAATCCTTGAGATGCCCTCCCAGAAGATGGCCGTTGTCCAGGCGAAAGGCTCTCCGGACAAGGTCTTCGCTAAGATATTTCCTGCTCTATTTGGCTCGGTTTATACCTTGAAGTTTGCCTTGAAAAAGCAGGGATTGGAGTCCTTCAAGGTAAGCTGCCCTCGTGCCCAGTTCCCGAATGCTGATCTCGCTCCCAAGGGAGAATGGCTCATAATTGCCGGTA
>JAOUDT010000192.1 GCA_029859145.1 Dehalococcoidia bacterium | reverse complement strand
TGATCTCTTACCACATGGTTACATGAACCGCTCAAAGCGGTCTTTCTTCGCCTTACATATCGGGCACACTTCGGGCGGTTGTTCCCTGGCGCAAAGATAGCCGCAAACCCCGCAGCGCCATACCGGCAGTGAAAGTCCGGGCGCCCTCCTTCCTTTTTCCTGTGTTTCTCTCTTTCTCGCCGCTGGCGGTGGTCTCCGCTCAGGTATACTTCCTGCCTTCTTCTCCCCTTTCCACACCGCATCCGAGACGTATAGTGCGCAGTAACAGGCGCCATACTCATCTAGATCAGGATCTCGATAGTCACACGGGCAGATAATATCCCGATCGTCCTGTTTCTTTCCCGAAGCGAGACGGCACGGGCAGGCCCGATAGCCATATCTCCGTTCATTTATGATCAGGCTCTTTATCAGCCCCTTTGTGAACTCTACGTCGGGATTAAGGTGGTAGCCAGCAGCTTCGGCTTCCCTGAACAACCTTTCGTGCAGCCTATCGATTTCAGCTACACCTACTTCCTGTTCCTTCACTTCTGTAGTGCCTCCCTGATTTCATCCTCCCTATAGCCAACGATACACTTCTTATTGTCTATGACCATGGTGGGAAAGTTGCAGCTGGGGTTCCACGCTGTCACCTTGCGAATCGCTTCCTCTTTCTCATCACCCTGAAGCAGGTCAACATACTCGTAGTTGTACTCTACTCCTAAATCATCCAGCAGCTTCTTGGTCTTTTGGCACCAGCCACATGTACTGAGAGCGTATAGCATGATGTGACGGGACTTCTTGCCTGGAATCTGAACTACAGTCATCTATCTTTACCTCCTCTTCGTGCTCAGGAATACTGAGTATTATAGCGTTTACCGCATCAATAATGAAAACGACTGCATCGAATAACGTCCTTCGCTATGTCGAAACTCACTAACTGGAAGGACATTTGCTGTCCGTTTTAACAAGATGAGAGACTGTTACCTAAGCCAAACGTACCGCTATTTTGTTCAATATTCCCCCGAGGCTGGGCTAGTGAATTGAGTTGGTGTGAAACGCCGCATGTTTGTTACTTAGCTGAACATGCACGGTAGAGGGCATGAACGCCTGACATCCTGTGTTGTAGGATAGGAGTTATCATCATTGAGTGAACTGCCTTACCAGGCAGTCCGAATCAACCAGATGTCTTCTTGCCTCGCACCGCGGCCAACGGAGCTACGGCTATCCACAACGTAATGTTTATTAGCATGGCTGTGATATAGTTGATGTCCATACTCATGCCCATTCTCGCAGCGATGACATCCCAGAGAAGCATGAGGAAAAACGAACTCAGGAAGAAACCCGGAATCGCTGCCAATATTCTGAAGTAACCCATTTTGAACCTCCTTATGGTTTATTCTCTTAGCACAGACCCGATTTCTTCATACGCCTGAGAAAGAGGCCGACGAATCTGCTCTGCCTTTATTTGAATCTTGCGCAATCACCCGTCGACCTCAGACTCAGACCAGAAACAGGCTTAAACACGGGCGCTGATATTCTGTAAAGTCTCTTTCTGCTGTTGAAGTGACACCACTAGATCGACAAGAGGATAGACCTCCATCTCTGAGAACTGACACAGTGGAAATTCACCTATGATAGTGTTCAGCTCTTCTAGAGACTCTACATCAGCAATCCCGCCACCAGCTTGCTGTCCGGCGAATGACCAGATCTGCTCAATTTGCCTTTCGTACTTGCGTGTCCATGCCAAAGTGGCGTCAACCAAGCTTGGCACGACCTCTGGTGGAGTCATATACTTGTTTTTCGATATGATCAGAAATTTCATTTGCTTTTGTCTCCTTTCCTTTTAGAATCAATCTCATCATCCCTCGACCTGGGATTGGTCGTTTTATCAGCATCGATTCTGCTAAGGTGCTTCAGCGCGGCCATCACCTGATTAAATTCGGTTGATTTGTCAAAAAAGAAATCCGCCCCAGCGTCTACGTACTTTCTGCGGTATTGGCGGTAAGGGTAATCAGCGAGAACTATGACAGGAAGATCCTGATTATTCCTCTTTATTTCCAGGAGCACATCTATTCCGTTGCCGCCAGGCATCCGCGTATCGAGTATCACCGCGTCAAAATTCAGCTTCTGGATAGAGTTCATTGCCTCGGGTGCATCTTCTGCATAGCTAATATCTTCTGCTCTCATAATCCTAGAAAGCATGGCAATTAATCTCGTACGTATAATTGCAGAATCATCGACAATCAGAACTTTCATGACACTTTTCTCCATCACCAGTAGAACTCACCCATTAACCATCCGCTTTCGAGCTTACGGCGGGAGCTCCATTCGCTCCCGCCGATTCTCTATAAAGGAGGTTGAGGTTAATTCAATGTTACAACGGCGAATAATTCGTGTATATCAGTGGGGATATGATTTTTGCGTAGTATATTGGTGTGCCCGATTGTCATGTCCGTACTACAGACAGTCCGAGGTGGCGGGGCGAGCGGTAAATGTTGAAGATCATCTTGCTCACAGAGTGAAAAGTAGAAAGGAAAGTACTCTTGTGACAGGCTAGGCTATTGTGAGATCCTCTTCGCTAAGCCAAGGACAACATAGGAGACCGATGCCGCACAGTTATCTATGCTGCTATCCCCGTCAGGCCCCAATTCAGTGAGAGGCCAGTCTGAGAAGATACTACGCGAAGTTGCCCTATGGCTATAACTGAGGTTTTACCAGGGACAGCTGAGTCATTTAATCTCTCGGGTTCCTAGTCCAGCAACTGGTTCTTGATGGCATAATTGGCCAATTCAACGTTGTTCTTCATCTGCATCTTCTCTAGGATGCGGGATCGATATGTGCTG
>JAOUDT010000191.1 GCA_029859145.1 Dehalococcoidia bacterium | reverse complement strand
TAGGGGACCAAAGGGCATCTGGACCCTGAATAAAGAGGCTGAGGCCAAGGCTTATGAAAGATACGAGCTTTTCCTGCACGACCCGAGGGCATATTGGGAGGAAATAGTGGGGTTGAGGGAGACATATGGGAAGTTTCACGGACAGGCCAGGGGGGCTGAGCCAAACTCGGGTCACTATGCTCTAGCTGAGCTCGAAGTTCTGGGGATACTAAAGTGCGTAATCACGCAGAATATTGATGGTCTGCATAAAAAGGCGGGAAGTAAGAGAGTCTTGGAGTATCACGGCAGTGTCAATGCGGTGAGGTGTATCTCTTGTGGTTCAAGGTTGGCCTGGGATGAAGTCTCCCTGGATGAGCTTCCGCCTCGCTGTAAGTGTGGTGCTATCCTGAAAGATGATGTGGTTCACTTCAAGGAGCCAATACCTTCAGACGTCATGGAGGAGTCTGAGAAAGAAGCTTTGCGCTGTGATCTGATGCTTATCTGCGGAACATCGGCAGTGGTCTACCCTTTTGCCAATCTGCCCAGAATCGCAAGATTTCATTCGCGCAGATTCATGGCAGGTTTGGATGTAGTCGGGTATAGGACCAACGTCAAGATAATAGAGGTGAATGCAGAGCCTACGCCGCTGACTCAGGAGGGCGTATCAGACTACTTAGTTCAGGGGAAGACAGGCGAGCTATTGCCCAGGATAGTCGCACAGTCAAAGAGAGGGCAAAAGCATCAAACCTAGTGTATTTGTTGCTGATTGCGTGAGTAGCAGCACTTTACAGAGTTTTCACATCACCCTCTTTAGCCTGGGGTTGGGGGTGACTCCGGGCATCCGGCCTCTTTTGGCGATGGGTCTGCCTTCTACTTCATGAAGGTCGGCGGTGAAGTCAATCGGTCTAGCATCACTGATATAGCTGCCGACAGCGAAAATATCCACAGGCGCCCCTTCGTCAATGAAATATCTGATTCGTTCGGGGTCAAGTCCACCGCTGGCTACTATTCTCACATCTTTGAATCCTTCGAGGTCCAGCCAGGCCCTCACCTCCTTGACGAGGTCGGCAGTAACCCGACCTCTTTCTGAGGGTGTGTCCAATCTCACGCCCTGCAACTTTCCTCGTAATGCTTTGGCTACGGTTACACTTTCTCTGACTTCGTCCTCAAAGGTATCCACCAGAGCAATGCGCGGCACCTCGGGAGGCATATGTTTATGAAATGCGATGCTAGCCTTGGCAGTGCTGCCCAGGATAATGATGAGTGCATGTGGTATAGTGCCGGTCGGTTTTATGCCGGTAAGTTTTGCCCCGGCAGTACTGGCGCAGCCAGCGCAGCCTCCAACCATAGCGGAGTATTCCATAATGCCGACTACGGAGGGGTGGACATGACGGGCGCCGAAGCTGATGACTGGAATGCTCTGGGCAGCGTCAACGCATTCTCGGGCGGCAGTCGCCCAGCCGCTGCAGTGAGAGAGTATGCCCAGGTAAGCTGTTTCATAGGTTCCGTAGCTTTGGTAAGGGGCTTTTATGCGCAGGACTACCTCTTTCTTTTCGAAAGGCTCCCCTTGAGACAACGCCCAGACCTCGCGGTTATCCTTGGGGAGAACTTCGGCAAGCAAAGCTTTCACTTCCTCTATTCCGCACAAGATGCCGGCCCGGCGAGGGAAAACCTCCATAGTGGCTACGGGGTTGATTCCCTCTTTCCTAAGGATTTCCACCGTGCGGGGAAAATAGACATCGGCCGTTTCCCCGTTCAACCATGAGTCGGGAATCTCGAAGCGTGGCGAACGGACCTTGGCAGCGGGCTTGATAAGCCTGGCTCCCAGGACCTTCTCCATGTAGTCCAGGGCGAAGAAGTGAGCCTTCTTGTCGAAGGAAGCAACGCAATCAACAGGCACTTCAACCTCGTAGCCTCTGTTTCGGCCATCAATGACTACCTGGAGCACACAAATGTGGGTGGTTACGCCGCACACAACTATAGTCTTGGGCCTGATTGCCTTCAGCCTCTTGTCCAAAGGGGTGTTATAGAAACTGCTGAAAGTCTTCTTGGGTATTATGTCACCGGGATACTGCGAAAGCTCGGGTATGAGTTCCGCCTCCTCGGTGCCTTCGACGCAATGAGGGGGGAACATTTTGAATTCGGGGTCGTTCGGTACATGGTGGTCGCACAAATAGAAGATTCTCGAGCCTCGCTTTAACTCGCGGTCCAGTAGTTTCTGGACATTTGGTATGATGCCACGGGCTTCACTGCCGCAATAGAGCGGATAGCCTTCTTCGAGAAAGCCGCGCAGCATATCCGAGACAATCACTGCTCTGACCATGGACTACCAATGCTCAGGCTCCGGTGTGTAGTTCTTCTTCAGCATAGCAATGTATTCGTCCAACAGAGAACTCGCCTTCGGACTGTCTTTCTTCTTCAGGGCTTCTAGAGTGTTCTGAAGTACGTGCAATTCACCCTCTATCTGCGGCGCCAGATTGCGGATATTGCCACAGCAGGAACCCCAGTCTGCCCTGGCCAGATGGGATTCCTTCATCTTTATCATGTCTTCCACTTCGGCGATACACTCTGCCCTTCTTTTTGGGTCACTTATCTTCTCTTTAAGTGACATAACGCTATTCATGGTTTCTTTACTAAGCATAAACATCTCTCACCTCCGCATAGAAATCGTAATCTCTAAATCCTGGACAAATTCCGAATTCCTCAAGTCTGAGATCTAGGACTGGCTGACTTGTATTTCCCGTTTCAGTGTTTGAAGTGGCGGACGCCGGTAAATACCATGGCGACATTATACTTGTTTGCCAGCGCAATTACCTCTTTGTCTCTTACTGAGCCGCCGGGCTGGATGATGGCGGTAACCCCGTGTT
>JAOUDT010000190.1 GCA_029859145.1 Dehalococcoidia bacterium | reverse complement strand
AATCCCGTGTCCCTCATTCTCAATTGTCGCTAGCTCGGCATTAGGAATCCTAGAGGCCAGCAACTTCGAGTTCTCATAGGGCATTGAACGATCTTCGGTGCCGGTGATAACCAGCGTCGGGATTTTGATGTTGGGCAAACGGTCATACGAATTGAAGGTCATAAGCACACTCTGATGGGATTTAACTGCCTGTGGTGGCGTGGGATACTTGCAGCAAGTTGCCACAAATCGTTCGATAACAGCAGGATTATTTTGCACAAATTCTGTGTTCCACAACATTGGAACTAAACCACGGGCAATATCTTCTGCCGACAGCTTGTCAATTTCTGGGTTAAGAAAGAATGCCATAGCCTCGGGGCTGGGTAGAACAGACTTAGGCCCTCCGTAGAACGTGGCACCTAGCATAACGCTGTTTGCCCGATTGGGATAATTGAGGACGAACTCTTGGGCAATCATCCCACCCATCGAGTAGCCAAGAACATTGGCCGCACCTATGTCAAGCACGTCCAGGAGGCCTGCAACATCTCCGGCCATCATGCTGGCAGTGTATGGCATTTCGGGTTTGTCACTCCGCCCGGTCCCCCGGTTGTCAAACACAATGACACGATACTCCCTGGCTAGTTTGTTTTGCATGTCTCGCCAATGATCGCCGCGCAGAGTGTACCCCATAATCAGTACCAGGGGCTTCCCTTTGCCATGAGTCTCGTAATACAGATTGATATCGCCAACCTCTGCAATAGGCATTTCACACCTCCTTCAATATCTTTTGCCAACTGGGATTATGCTTTCAATATCTCTTTGTGTGTCAGCGCGCGCTCTAGGGAGGGCTGCATCTTCGTGTCTTGAGACTCTTTGGTGACGAAGTCCAGGTAAACTATAGCTTCTTGCCTTTCTTATGCCGTCCCAAGAAATCAAGAATTGTCTTATTTACCTCCTCCGCATCTTCTATGAAAAACTCGTGTCCTGCACCTCTGATTATTGCCAGTTCCGCTTTCGGTATCCTGGAGGCCAGTATTCGAGAATTCTCTACGGGGATCAGTCTGTCATTGTCTCCGGCAATCACCAGGGTAGGCAGTCTTATTCTCGGTAGAAGCTCATACGTGTCGTGGCCCATGACAGCCTCTGCCTGTCTGGTAGCTCCATGACCAGGTGTCGGGTATTCAAGTTGTTTGGCTACCCTTTGTTCGATAAGATCAGGATGCTCTTCGATAAACTTCTGGCTATAACAGAAAGGTATTGCCTGCCTTGTAACTTCTTCATGAGTCATTTTCTTGAGGCGCTCGAAATCAAAGAGAGCCGCCATAGATTCAGGTTCAGGCTGTATACTGTGGACTCCACCACAGAAAGTGCAACCCAGTATGAGGCTAATCACCCTTTGGGGATAGCCAAGAGCAAAATGCTGCGCAACCATTCCACCCAGGGAAATCCCAAAAATGTGGGCAGCATCGACACCTACGACATCAAGCAATCCTGCGACATCTCCCGCCATCATCGCCATAGTATAGGGTGTGTGCGGCTTATCACTCCGACCTACTCCTCTGTTATCGAAGGCAACAACCTGGTACTTCTTTGAAAGAACTGGAATCTGCCGGAACCACAGCCCTGAGTGACCGGCATAGCCGTAGATGAGAACCAAAGGCTCTCCCTTGCCGTAGATCTCATAATAGATATTGATGTCGCCAACCTTCGCTGTAGGCATTTTTGTCTGCTCCAATCGTATGAATGTAATAGACCTTCATCTCCATCATATCTTTACAGGCTTCATGGTGTAAAGTCCGTTTTTGGATTCGCTACATACAAGAACGTCAGACACATACACCTTGGCGGATTGGGCAGTTGAGGGTTATGGAACGATGACCCTTGAACTTTGGCCTTCCACTGTGCCGTGAGCTACGCTTTCAGTATCTCCTTGTGCCTCAGCGCCCGCTCCAGGGAGGGCTGCATCTTCATGTCCTGAAACTCTTTGATGGCGAAGTCCAGGTGCTCCAGGGCCCCAGCCTTCTCATCCGGATAGTGGTCCAGAAGTAGCTCGGCGAGCTGGAGGCGGCTAAGCGCCAGCTCGGGGCGGAATTTCATCTCGGTGCAGTCCTTAATTGCCTTCTGGTAGTGTCTGCGGCCTTCCTCATGTCTGCCCAGAAAAGACGCTGCCGCCCCCATGTGGCGGCCTGCGCATGTCGTTATCCACAAGCCACTCGTGAGTCTGCTGGTGGCGGCCAGCCGGTGAAGGAGCAATTCAGCCGCCTGGCGGTGTCCTACAACCACCGCAGCTTCCAGCGCTGTGATATTAAGGGCTGCCATGGTCTCATCTTCGCCCGAGCCAATGTCTGGGCGTGCCACGACCAGTTGTTCCAACATCTCCGTCACCTCGGCATAGCGGCCCAGATGCGTCAGGTAGAACAGAATACTTTGGCTAGAGACTATGTTCTGGGAGTGGCCTCTCGCGACCTGAAGCCGGGACTCAAGGGCCTGGCCGGCGTTCCCGAGATATACCTGGGCAGGCAGGATCCAACTTGCGTAAATGCCTGCGAATTGACCCATGCCCAGTTCCTCGGCTCGAGCCAGAATATGGCTGCGCCTTTCCAACGCCTCCTCCAGGCGCCCATCCCAGACGGCTCTGAGGGCATCATACACCATGGATAGGATAAGCAGGTGCGGCTGTCCGCTACGCTCGGCCAGCGTCTTCATTTCAGCCATGATCTCCTCGGCCCGGCGCCGCCGGCCAAATTCCAGGAACGTGTGCACCATAGTCCATAGTGTCCAGTAGAGAGTTGAAAACCCCACACCATGCCGGGACTGCTCCGCCATTTCCTCTAGCAGGCGCAGTTGCTCCTCGTCATGCTGTGGCGCTTTGGCGGTCGAGAG